>NZ_JBVAPG010000579.1:0-277 GCF_055413685.1 Bradyrhizobium sp. LeoA1Lang
CCCGTGTCGACGGCGAATATGTCGCCCGCATGGAGGACGTGCTCGATCTCTATGCTGAAGCGCCGGATCCCGAGCGGCCCCTGGTCTGCTTCGACGAGACCCCCGTCCAGCTGATCGGCGAGGTGCGTCAGCCGATCCCGGCCCAACCGGGACAGCGCGAGCGCTACGATTACGAATATCGCCGCAACGGCACCGTCAATCTCTTCGTCACCTTCGATCCGCATCGCGGCTGGCGCAACGTCAAGGTTACAGACCGCCGCGCTGCCGTAGACTACGC
>NZ_JBVAPG010000580.1:0-273 GCF_055413685.1 Bradyrhizobium sp. LeoA1Lang
TGCTGGCGGCCGATGCCGGCAGCTGCGACGCAGAGATTGTCCGAACCGTCCGGGTCAGCCTTTCCACCGTCGGCCGGACCAAGCGCCGCTTCGTGGAAGGCAATCTGGAGCGGGCCTTGAGCGAGGAACCGCGTCCGGGCGCGGAACGCAAGCTGACAGGCAAGGAAGAGGCCTTGCTGGTGGCGACGGCATGCGCCAAGCCGCCCACCGGACGCAAACGCTGGACGCTGACGCTGCTGGCCGACGCGATGGTCAAGCTCACCGATCACGACA
>NZ_JBVAPG010000581.1:0-273 GCF_055413685.1 Bradyrhizobium sp. LeoA1Lang
GCGCCGGAAGAAAACTCGACTGATCCCGGCTAACGCCGGTCTTGAACCTATGATTCGGCATAACCGAATCGTACACGCATCGCCCTATCAGCCAAGATTCTTGCCCAGTCTCGAAGCGTAACCCGGGGTTCTCTCACCACCTGCAGCGTGGAGTGCCCCCCAAAAGTGAGACACGGGAAATTAGGGACAGTTCTCTAACGGAGAACGTATGCCCAACAAATCCCCCCGTGTTTTCAGCCGAGAGTTCAAGCTTGAGGCGGTTCGCCGCATTCT
>NZ_JBVAPG010000582.1:0-273 GCF_055413685.1 Bradyrhizobium sp. LeoA1Lang
CTGCTGATGCATTGCGATTGATGGCCTTGACACGAACCATCCCATGTGAGGTTCTGGCAGGCTTCGACACCCGCCTCGATACGCCGCCTATCTCAGTCCGTCATCACCCAGTTTCCCGCATAGCTCCCTATGACGAGGTCGCCGAAGGGCCGATTTCGTTGAAAAAGGCAGCAGTAGTCGGATGTATTGGCGCCAGTGCCGATCGGGCCGAACGGCTGTACTAGCCTCTTATGCGGGCTTGAGGGTTTGCATCGGGATCAGCTTGGCCATCTT
>NZ_JBVAPG010000583.1:0-267 GCF_055413685.1 Bradyrhizobium sp. LeoA1Lang
ATCTCCAGTGCGCGTGCCCAGGCAATCGAGTGGCAAAAGGTCGATGAGATACTCGGCCGGAAGCCGGCCGTCTCCGGCGAGGTGCATCGTTATGGATTCCCGCGCAGCGATCTGACCGTCACTTTGGATGGCGTGACCACCAAGCCGACGCTTGCGCTCGGTGGCTGGGTTGCGTTCATGCCGATTCACGGTGAAGCCATGGTGATGGGCGACCTCGTGCTGCTGGAAACCGAGATCAATCCGGTCATGGCGAAGCTCATCGCAGGC
>NZ_JBVAPG010000584.1:0-266 GCF_055413685.1 Bradyrhizobium sp. LeoA1Lang
CTGGTGGAAGGGGCGACCGAGAATGCCGCAACGGTTCAGGCCCTGCTGGACAACCTGGTCTCGCGCGGGCTCGACCCGACGGTGCCAAGACTGTTCATCGCCGACGGCGCGAAGGCGTTGTCGAAGGCGATCCGCCGCACCTTCGGTTCGGCCGCTGCGATCCAGCGCTGCCAGATCCACAAGGCCCGCAACATTATGGAACGCTTGCCGAAACAGCATCATGCGGCCACCCGTCGGGTGCTGCGCCAGGCCTGGGAGCTCGATGA
>NZ_JBVAPG010000585.1:0-264 GCF_055413685.1 Bradyrhizobium sp. LeoA1Lang
CGGCGAAGCCGACGCTTTGGAAGATCATCCCGCCGTTCCGAAGGAGCGGCTTCCAAGGGCGCAGTAATACGTCGCTGACGCGACGTCCTGCTTCCGCCCCAAATGCGCGGGCCGATCCCGACGAACGGCATGTTCACTCGTCTTAAGGATCGCGCCAGCCGTGGCCATCACCCATTTCACGCCCCAGCTCATCGGACGCGGCGATGGCCGCAGCGCCGTGCTGGCCGCTGCCTACCGGCATTGCGCGAAGATGGAGTTCGAGGC
>NZ_JBVAPG010000586.1:0-264 GCF_055413685.1 Bradyrhizobium sp. LeoA1Lang
AGTTTTCGGGTGGCAGGAGAATCTCGATGCTTCGGGGAACGCCGGGCTGACGGCGAATGAAGCCGTTTCGTTCGAGGGTGACGATCATTTGGTGGACTGACGGCGGGCTGACGCGGAAATGGCGCTGGATGTCGGCTTCGGCGGGCGGCTGTCCGAACATGTACGAATAGGTATGGATGAAAGCGAGATAGTGACCCTGCCTCTCGGTCAAGTTCGCGCCTGATTTTTGACTCATCGCTGGATTCGTCCCGGCCTCCGACAAGG
>NZ_JBVAPG010000587.1:0-262 GCF_055413685.1 Bradyrhizobium sp. LeoA1Lang
GAGGCGCTGGCGAAGTACGGCACGCCGGAGATTTTCAACACCGACCAGGGCAGCCAGTTCACCAGTGCGGCCTTCACCGGCGCGTTGGCGGGCGCAGGGATCAAGATCTCCATGGATGGCCGCGGTCGTTGGATGGACAACGTCTTCATCGAGCGGCTGTGGCGGTCGCTCAAGCATGAGGACATCTATCTCAGAGGCTATGCCGACGGCCGCGAGGCCAAGGCAGGGGTCGCAAGCTGGATCGCCTTCTACAACGATCGTC
>NZ_JBVAPG010000588.1:0-260 GCF_055413685.1 Bradyrhizobium sp. LeoA1Lang
AAGGAAAAAATGGTCATTCGCATTGCGCTCGCCCGTAAGCTCCTGGTCCGCCTCAACGCCAAAGCACGCGAGGCGCGTGCCGCTTACGCCAATGCAACTTGACAATCCAGATAGTCGCTCATCCCGCGCTTCGCGCTGAGCAACCGGCGACATGGGTAACACTTCAAACCGACGACATGGGTAACACAATTCTCGTTTCGTTCAGGTCTGCTGTTGCTGGGGCTGTGGACCCTGGGGGCAACGCGCAGCGTTGTCCCCAA
>NZ_JBVAPG010000058.1:0-49474 GCF_055413685.1 Bradyrhizobium sp. LeoA1Lang
AAGCTCATCCACGGTTGTGGCCGGAGGGGGTAACGGGCGACTTCGCCACGCGTCTTGGCCGGTGGCCACCGGCCAAGACGCTAAATCGCTTCCATCGCACAAATCATGCCCGTGCAGATACAAGGGGAGACAGCGGTCGTGCGGCCAAGCTACCTACCCGCCTTTGACTGCACCCGCCGTGAGCCCGGCGACGATCTGGCGCTGGGCGAACACCGTGAGCAGCAGCACCGGGAAGGTCACGAGCAACGCCGCCGCAGCCAGCGGCCCCCAGCTCAACTGGTCGAACGAGATCATGTTGTAGACGGCGACAGGTAACGTCCGCGTCTCGCGTCCCGCCAGCACGATGCCGAACACGAAATTGTTCCAGGAGAAGATCACCGCGAGGATGAAGGCGACCGCAAGTCCCGGGCGCGCGATCGGCAGCGCGACGTGACGGAACACCTGCCACCGCGTGGCGCCATCGATCCGTGCGGCTTCCTCCAATTCCAGCGGCGTGGTCTCGAAATAGCCGATCATGATCCAGATCACGATCGGCACGGTGACCACGAGATGGATGATGATCTGCGGCACCAGCGTGCCGAGCAGCCCCAGCCATTGGAACAGCAGGAACAGCGGAATCAGATACGACAACCCCGGCGTGATTCGCGCGATCAGGATCACGATCGCGGATTTATGCGCCGCCATCCGCGCGATGCCGTAGCCGGCCGGCACGCCGACCAGCATCGCGAGCAATGTCGCGCTGCCGGTCACGACCAGGCTGTTGACGAAATAAGTCAGAAAGCGGTTGGAGGCGAGCACGTCGGCATAGTTCTTCCAGGCAAACTGCTCGGGGATGAACACGGGCGGATAGGCGGCGTTGTCGATCTCGTACTTCAGCGACAGCGAGATCATCCAGAGGAAGAACAGGATCGCCGGCGACACGATGACGAACACCGAGAACCAGAGGCCGATCCGGCCCAGCAGTTGACGCGGGCTCATGCGCCGCCTCCGATCTCGGTCCACAGCATCCGCTTGCGCAAGTAGAGCAGCACCGCGGCGAGCAGGACGATCAGCAGGAAGAATACCACCGCAATCGCCGAGCCATAGCCGAGGTCGTAATAGACGAAGGCGACGCTGTAGAGGTAGAGGTTGATGGTCTCCGACGCCGAGCCGGGGCCGCCTTGCGTGATCGCGAAGATGATGTCGAAACTCTTCACCGCATCGATCATGCGGATCATGCCGGCGATGAACAGGAACGGCATGATCAACGGCAGCGTGATGTAGCGGAACATCTGCCAGAAGCCGGCGCCGTCGATCTCCGCGCTCTCGTAAGGTTCGGTCGGAATCGCGGTGAGGCCGCCCAGCACGATCAGCATCACCAGTGGCGTCCATTGCCAGGTCTCGACCAGCACCAGCGATGGAATGACGGTCGCGGGATTGAACACCCAGAGCTGCGGCGGCAGGCCGACCAGCGACAAGAGGTAGTTGAGCACGCCGAGCTGCGGGTGGAACATCATGGTCCAGACCAGCGCGATCGCCACGGGCGTGGCCATCATCGGCATGATGAAGACGCCGCGCAAAAAGCCGCGCCCGGCAAAGCGCTGGTGGAACACGACGGCCGCGAGCGTGCCGAAGATCAGCGGCAATATCACCGATAGCGCGGTGTAGACGATGGTGTGTCCGACCGCCTCGACGAAACGCGGATCGTTCGGCAATCGCAGATAGTTGGCAAAGCCGACGAAGGTCGTGGGCGAACCGACTTTCCACTCGTTGAAGCTCATCCAGATCGTGAACAGCCAGGGGAACACAATCACGGCCAGCACGACGATCAGCGCCGGCAGCACGAAAGGCCAGTAGGTGGGGCGATGCCATTGCTGCTCCGGCGCGGCCGAGGTTTCCGCCGCGGCCGGGCTAGTTTCCGTTATCGTGCTCACGCTTTTTCGCTGCGTTCCAGGATGGGCCGGAATTGCTCGTGTGCTTTCTTCAGTTCGGTCGCGGGATCGGCGCCCGAGAGCGTTGCGGTCAGCGCGGCGCCGACGATGTCGCGGAATTCGGCGACAGGGATGATGACGGGCAGTCCGAGCTTGCTGATCTTGGCGGAGTCGACGACGGACTTCAGCCATTCCTGCGTCTTCACGCCCTTGGCGACTTCCGGGTCGTTCACGATCGAATTGCGGAACGGCACGCCGCCGCCGGCCTGCAGCAATCGTGCGGCTTGCGTCCTGGAAACGACCCATTGGCAGAGGAGGTAAGCGGCTTCCTTGTTCTTGCTTGCCGCGGCGATGCCGATGCCGTCGCCATAGGTCGAGGAAAACGCGCCCTTCGGTCCGGCCGGCACGAGGGTGTAGCCGACCTTGCCGACGACGCGCGAGGCGGTTGGATCTTCCAGCGGCGGCGCCCAGCCGTCGGCGTCGATCCACATCGCCGATCTGCCTTGCGTGAATGATGCCATCGACTCCATCCAGTTGAAGCCGGCGACGCCGGGCGGCGCCGATTTGGTCAACAGCCGCTGGTACAGCTTGGTCGCTTCGATCGCCTCGGGGCCGTCGGTCAGGATGTTGCCCTTGCTGTCGAGGAATTCGCCGCCATAGTTCAGGTAGAAGTTGGTCCACATCGCCATGTTGGCGTTGCGCAGGCCGCGCCCGACAAAACCAAAAGTGCCTTCCTTGGGGTCGGTGAGCTTCTCGGCGGCGACCACCATCTCGTCCAGCGTCTTCGGCACCTCGACGCCTTTCTTCTGGAATAGCTCCTTGTTGTAATAGAGGATGAAGTAGTCGACCGACCACGGCAGCGACAGCATCTGGCCCTTGTCGTTCTTGGCGTATTGCTGTCCGGCGGCGGAGAAGTCGCTCTCGACCAGGTCAGGCGGCGTGAAATTCGGGTCCTTCAGGTAGCCGGAGATATCGGCGAGCCAGCCGCCCTTCTCGAACTGCCGCTTCTGCACATGATAGCTCAGATGGACGACGTCGAAGCTCGGCTTGCCCGAGGCGAGCTCGATGACGCATTTCTGGCGCTGCTGCTGCTCTGGGATCTGCTCGGACTCGACCTGGATGCCGGTGAGCGCGGTGAATTCCTTGATGTATTTTTGCAGATTGTCGCCGCGCGGTCCCTTGGCGAGGATCACCTCGAGCTTGGTGCCGTTATATTTCTTCCAGTCGATGTCGGCGCGCGCCGGAAATCCGGTGAGGCCGAGCGCGCCGGCCGCAGCCGTGCCGGCCAAAAGCTGCCGGCGCGAGATCTGGTGATCCGTCATGTATCTCTCCCTGGTCGTTTTTTGTTTGGGAGAGATACTAGAGCATGATCCGGAAAAGTGGAAACCGGTTTTCCGAAAGATCATGCTTAAAAAAATGAGATCGTGATCCGATGATCACGATCTGTCTGCGCGGGCTCTGCCTAGCCCTAATGTGCGCGACAATACACTACAATTGTCGCGCGAGCTGGTGGTGAGTTATGCCTTGACGAAGGCAAGCAGCGTCCCGTTGCTTGCTGCCGGCGGTACGCAGATCGCGCCCGCACTGTGCACGCCGATCGAGCCCAGCGCCTTTTCCGCGGCGGCAAGATCGGCCGCGATCACAAGGCCCGCGCCGCCGCGCTCGGGCAGGGCGGCGAGCGAAACGCCGGGATAGCGCTTGCCGAGTTGATCCGTGGTTGCGAACAGGAAGTCGGCGCGGTCAGAGCCCGAGGGGACAGTGACGGCGCCGTCGGCTTCGTTCCTCACTGCGACATCAATCATTTTGGACAGATGCGCAGCATCCTTGGCGGGCTCGGGTGTCACGATCAGCACCTGCCTCAGGCGCCTTGCACCATTGGCATGCGTCATTAATTCGGGAATCCACACCGTCTCGCGGGTCTTGTGTTGGCAGGCGAAGATGCGCACGCCGCCCGGCGCCTCCTCGGTCGGCCATTGGAAGGTGCGGAATTTGGCTGCTGAGACCGTGCCATCAGGCATCGTCACCGGCCGCTCGAAATCGGTCGGGCCGATCGGCGTGTAACCACGCGCGCGAATCTCCTCGGCGCCTTCAGCCGAATCGACCGCGGTGAATGCAATGCGCTCGATGCCTTCGCCGCGCTTCTCCAGGAATGCCCGCGCCGGCGCGTTGTGCTCGGTCGGGGTGAGCACGCCGAGCAGTTCGACGTAGTCGGGGTCGAGCATGATGGTGTAATTGCCGGACCCCATATGCGCGCTATGGGTGCCGCGCGGCGAAACGGTGAAGCCGAGATGCTTCCAGTTGTCGGCAGCCCGGTCGAGATCCTTCACCATGATCACGGCGTGATCGATTCCGATGACGTTCTTGAGTGACACTCTGTTGTTTCCCCGGCATGGATAGGTGGCGTACTACACTAAACAGATCGATCCGGCGGCCGCAAGCCGACGTTCCCATGGATGCGGCGCCGCCGAGGAATGATCGTGAAGAGATTGATGATGGAAAGACTAGATGTCCACTGGCCCGATTCCCTATGGGCAGCGGTGACGCCCGCTGGACCTGATCTGCCCGAATTGACCGGCACCCGGCAGGCCGACGTGGTCGTGATCGGCAGCGGTTTCACGGGGCTCTCGACCGCGCTGCATCTGCGCGAGGCCGGCGTCGACGTGGCGATTGTCGAGGCGATGGAGCCGGGCTGGGGCGCCTCGGGGCGCAACAACGGCCAGGTGATCCCGACCTTGTCGAGGCCCGATCCGGAGGACATCGTCGCCAAGCATCGCGCAGCCGGCGAGCGCTTCGTCAGCCTCTTGCGCGACAGCGCTTCAACGCTGTTCGACGTCGCCGGGCGATACAATATCCAGGCCGAGCAGGAGCAGGCCGGTTGGGTGCAGCCAGTGCATTCGCCCGGCCGCATCAAGATCGCGGAGCGGCGGGTGCGGCAGTGGTCGAAATTCCGCGCGCCCGTCGAGTTGCTCACGCGCGATCAGGTCCGCGACATGCTGGGCTCGGATGCGTGGTACGGCGGTTTCTGGAACAGGAGTGGTGGCCACATCAATCCGCTGGCGCTGGCGCGGGAGCTCACACGCGCTGTTCTCGATCTCGGCGGTCGTATCTATGCGCGCTCGCCGGTGGAGGGTTTCGAACGCCGGAATAACCGCTGGGTGCTGAAGACCGCCAAGGGCGAGATCTCGGGCCGCGCGCTGGTGGTTGCGACCAATGCCTATAGCGGGGAGATCGTGAAATCACTGGTCCCGGAGATCGCGACCGAGGTGATGCCGGTGCTGTCCTGGCAGATGGCGACGCAGCCATTGTCGGACAATGTCCGCAAGTCCATCATCCCGGGCCGGCAGGCGATGTCCGATACCCATGGCGAGCTTTATTTCGCGCGCTACGACGCGCGCAACCGGCTCGTCACCGGTGGCGCCGTGATCGGCCCGGGCGACAAGGCCGCGCGGTTGAAGGCGAGGGTGACCGAGCGGCTGCAGCGTCTGTGGCCGCAGATCGGCGAAGTCTCCTTCGATCATGTCTGGAACGGCTATGTCGGCATGACCACCGATTTCCTGCCGCGCTTCCATCAGCTCGGCCCAGACGCCTATGGCTGGACCGGCTGCAACGGCCGCGCGGTGGCGCTGACGATCGCGATCGGCGCCGAGTTTGCAAAGGCGGTGCGCGGGGTGCCGGTGAAGGAATTGGCGCTGCCATTCACCGAACCGCAGCCGATTGCTGCGCATGGACTGCTGCGAAAGCTCGCGCCGTTGATGCTGCTGGTCTACCGCCGTAGGGATGCCCGCGAGATCTAGAGCATGAAGCGCTGGGGCAATTGGAGATCAGTTCAGTAAGAGCATTCGCCAAGATACCAAGCCGTGCCGAGAGCGGTATCCGTTAAGAGCGCATTCCTGACTTAACTCGGATGTGGTTCAATGTCCCGCAGGGTTCACTCGAAGACACAAGCAGCTCGCCGCAAGCTGTTCCAAACCTCGGCCTAACAGACCGCAATCGCCCGGCTTGACGTGCGACTGGCTGCCCCGGGTTCCGGGCCGGAAAATCAGAGTTTGGAGTCAGCGCCTGAGCATCTCGAAAGCTGAAGAAATACCGGAACGGTTCTAGAGTCACCGCGTTTGGTTGCGAAGGATTCCACCTCTATTCAGCGAGCCAGTTGCACAGGAATCCCGACTACAATCATTCAACTACAATCAATAACGAGGAGGCAACAAAGATGGCAAATCCACGCCAAGAGGATAAGTCTACTCAAGCCGCCGAAGATGCAGTTCGGCGCGTAAGCGAGAGAACTGCTGAGCAGACCAGACGGATCGGAGAAACCACGGCTGAGACCAGTCAAGAGATGGCTCGGGCCAGCGCCGATCTGCTGCGGCAAAATGCCGAGGCGGTACAGAGCGCCCTGCGGTTCGGCCTGGACATGACGACGGCGCTCATGGGTCGCTCTACCGATCAACTTGGTGGTGTACTAGGACTATCGGAGGAAGCGCAACGTGCAGCCGAAAGGTCGGCTCACAGCGCCGCCAGCGTCCTTCAGTCCACCACCGCAATTGCCAGAGGGATGAGTGGCATGTCGCAAGAGTACCTCGCGTTCGTCCGGCACCAAATGGAGTGCAGTATGAACCGCATGAACGAATTGTGGCGCTGCCGAACTCCTCAGGATGTTGTCGCGGTCCAAACTGACTTCATGCGAGAAACCGTGGAGAATGCTGTGGGATGCGGCCGGCGGATGGCCGACATGTCGCTCAAGGCCGCGGACGATACCGCAAAGCGCATGGCTCAGACTATCGAACGGCGCGCCGCCTAGAGCATACTCGCTGTTTCGTGCTCGCGCGCGAACTCGCCGCCGGGAATCGAATCCAGCAGCGCCTTTGTGTAGGGATGCTTCGGGCTGCCGAACACTTCGGCGGCCAATCCCTGTTCGACGACCGCGCCGTCCTTCATGACGGCGACGAGATCGCAGATCTGCGCGGCGACGCGCAGATCGTGAGTGATGAAGATGATGGAGAGGCCGAGCTGCTGGCGCAGATCGGCCAGCAGCCTCAGCACCTGCGCCTGCACGGAGACGTCGAGCGCGGAGACCGGCTCGTCCGCGACCAGCACGTCGGGCTTCAGCGCCAGTGCCCGCGCCAGCCCGATGCGCTGGCGTTGGCCGCCGGAGAATTCGTGCGGGTAGCGGTCGCCGGCGGATGGATCAAGCCCGACAAGCTCGAACAGTTTCCTGGCTTCGGCAACCGCCGTCGCGCGCGGCGTGCCATGGACGATGGGGCCTTGCGCCACCAGCTCGGCGGCCTTGCGGCGCGGATTGAGCGAGGCAAACGGATCCTGGAACACCATCTGGATATGCCGGGTCTGGCGGCGGACTTCCTCGCGCGACAGTTTTGCCCAGTCCTTGCCATTGAGCACGATCGATCCGGAGTCGGGATCGATCAGGCGTACGATGCAGCGCGCCAAGGTCGACTTGCCCGAGCCGGATTCGCCGACGATGCCAAGCGTTGCGCCCTTGGGCAGATCGAGAGAGGTCTCCTTGACCGCGGCCGTGACGCGCGCGCCACGTCCGAGGAAGCCGCCGGTGCGATAGGTCTTTGAGACGTTGGCAATCGTCAGGATGTTCTCGCTCGACAGCAGCCGTGGCGGCGGTGCTTTCAGCGGCGGTACGGCGGCGATGAGCTGCCTGGTGTAGGGGTGCGCCGGGTGGCTCAGCACCTGGTGAGCCGTGCCTTGCTCGACGATCCTGCCATGCTGCATCACCACGACGCGATCGGCGATCTCGGCGACGACGCCGAAATCGTGGGTGATGAACAGCACCGCCGTCTTCTTGCGCTGCTGCAGGTCGCGGATCAGCTTCAATATCTGCGCCTGCGTGGTGACGTCGAGTGCGGTGGTCGGCTCGTCCGCGATCAGGAGTTTTGGATCGAGCGCGAGCGCCATCGCGATCATGGCGCGTTGGCGCTGGCCGCCGGAGAGCTCATGCGGATAGGCCTTTGCGGCCAGTTTGGGATCGGGAATGCGGACGTCGCCGAGCAGCGCCAGCACGCGCGCGTTGATCTCCGCTTTCGATAGTTCCGTGTGGATCGAGAACATCTCGCCGATCTGGTCGCCGATGGTGCGCAGCGGATTGAGCGCGGTCATCGGCTCCTGGAAGATCATGGCGATGCCCGCGCCGCGCACCTCGCGCATCTCGGCCGTATCCGCGGCGCAGAGATCGCGGCTCTCGAACAGCATCCGGCCATTCTCGATTTTAACCTCGTTCGGCAACAGCCGCATGATGGCGTTCGCCATCATCGACTTGCCGGAACCGGATTCGCCGACCACGCAGAGGATCTCGTTCGAGGCGATCGAAAGCGAAACATTCGACAGCGCATGGGGCCGGTCGGCGCCGTCAGGCAGGCGCACGCTCAACGTCTCGAGCGAAAGGATGGTCTCGCTCATCGGCTCTTCAGCCTCGGATTGAGTGCGTCGTTGAGCCCCTGGCCGACCAGCGATACCGCGAGCACGGTGATGAGAATGGCGATGCCGGGGATCGCCGAGACGTACCACTGCACGCGCAATACGTCGCGGCCGAGCCCGATCAAATTGCCCCAGGAGGCGACGTTGGGATCGGACAGCCTAAGGAAGGCGAGCGCGCTCTCCAAGAGGATCGCGACCGCCATCACGACGCTGGCATAGACGATGACCGGCGGCAGGGCATTGGGCAGGATCTCGCCGAGCATGATCTTGATGTCGCGCATCCCCAGCGTCTTGCCGGCCTGGACGAATTCGCGGTTGCGCAAGGAGAGGAACTCGGCGCGGGTCAATCGCGCTGGCGCCGGCCAGGATACGACGCCGACCGCGATGGTAACGGTCGTCAGTGTCGAGCCGAACACCGCGACCAGCACCAGCAGCAGCACGAAATTCGGCAGGGTCTGGAATGCCTCCGTGATCCGCATCAGGACATTGTCGACCCAGCCGCCATAGTAGCCGGCAAAGGCGCCGACCAGGATCCCGATCAGGATCGCGATCGCGGTCGCGACGCCGCCGATCAGAAGCGATATCCGCGCGCCGTAGAAGATCTGCGCGGCGATGTCGCGCCCGGAATTGTCGGTGCCGAGCAGGAAACGCGGATTGGAGAACGGCCAGATCAGCGGACGTCCCGCGAGCGACAGCGGATCGCGTGGATAGAGGAATCCGGCGCTGATCGCCATCGCGATCACGACGAGCAGCAGGATCAGGCCGATCACCGCGGCGGGGCTGCGGAAATAGCGTTTCAGCGCATCCATGTCAGCTATCCGCCGCGATCCGCGGATCGAGCCGCGCATAGAGGAGGTCGGTCACGAAGTTGACCACGATCACGAGCAGGGCCGAGACGAAGACGATGCCGAGCAACGTGTTGAGGTCGCGCTGCACCACGGACTCGTAAGCCAACCGCCCAAGCCCAGGCAGCGAGAACACGCTTTCGACCACCACTGAGCCGCCGAGCATGGTTCCGGCCTGTAGCCCGATCAGCGTCACCATCGGCAGCAGCGCGTTGCGCAGCACGTGCCGCGTTACGACATGGGTCTCGTCCAGGCCCTTGGCGCGGGCGGTGCGGACGAAATCGAGGTTCAGCACCTCCAGCATCGAGGCGCGCATGATGCGGAGGTAAATGGCAAGGAAGATCAGCCCGAGCGTCAAGGTCGGCAGCACGAGGTGTCTTGCGATATCGAGCACGCGCCAGATGCCGCTCTGGATGGTGCCGATATCCTCGAAACCGCCCGACGGCAGCCATTGCAGGTAGACCGAGAACACCACGATCGCCATCAGGCCAAACCAGAACGACGGCGTCGCATAGAAGATCAATCCGAGCGTCGAGATCAGCGTATCCGGCCAGCGGTTGACGCCGCGCGCGGCGATCACGCCGAACACGAGGCCGAAGAAGAACGCAAACGACAGCGACGCCGTCATCAGCAGGATCGTCGGCGGCAGCCGCTCCAGGATTACGGAGGCGACCGGCTTGCTGTAGATCGAGGAGAAGCCGAGGTCGAGCCGCACCAGCCGCCAGAGATAGTTCGCAAGCTGCATCGGGACCGACAGGTCGAGCCCGTAGAACTGTCGCAGCTCGCGCGCGGTCGCGGCGTCACCGCCGCCCATTTGCGCCATCAGCGCGTCCACGGTGTCGCCGGGCGCCATCTGCAGCAGCAGGAAGACGCCAATCAGGATCAGGATAAGTGTCGGGATCGAGGCGGCGAGCCGCCGCCCCGCAAGGCTCAAGATGCGCATGCTCTCATTTTGACGGATATGGTGCTAGAGCGCGATGACTTTGTCATCCCGCTCTATCTTTCTCTTGTTTGAGCATGATTTCTTCGGAAAACCGGTTCCCACTTTTCCGGATCATGCTCTACGCGGAAAGCCAAAGATCGTGCCAGCTCGTCGAGCCCCAGCGGGGCGTATTGGAGTGGTTGCGAGCTTTCGCCGTGATGACGGTGACGAAGATCTGCTCGATCGGCATCCAGACCGGCAGTTCCGTGTTCACCTCCTTGACGAACTCGGCATAGAGCGCCTTGCGCTTGACCGGATCGACCTCGGTGGCCGCATCGTCGATGGTCTTGTCGACCGTCTTGTCTTCCCAGCCCCACTGGTTGGTCCAGGGCGCGCCCTTGGGCTGGCCGGAACGATACCAGACCGTGGTCGAGACCGCGGGATCGTTGCGGTACTGGTGCCAGCCGGTGGCGAGGTCGAAGGCGTGCTCGTCGTAGACCTGCTTCAGGAACCCGCCGCCATCATTGCGCACGATCTCCACGGGAATGCCGACCTCCTGCAGCGACTGCTGGACGAAGGTCGACCACAGCGAGATGTCCTCACCCCAGGGCGCGGGCAGCAGCCGGAGGGAGAAGCGCGTGCCGCCGCTGCCCGGCTTGTAGCCGGCTTCATTGAGCAGCGCGACCGCCTTGGCCTTGTCGTAGGGATATTGCGGCGTGTCCGCGCCCGGATAGAAGTCGGTCGAGGTCGAGGGGATCGGGCCGGTGCCGAGCTTGGCGAAGTCACCGAGGAAGTTCTCGATGAAGAACGGCACGTTGATCGCGTGCGCGATGGCGCGGCGGACGCGGATGTCGGAAAGCTCCTTGCGGCGGAAGTTGAACTCGATCGTATTGGTGCGCGCGTTGCCTTCGTTGCCCTTGGTGGAGACGATGAAGCGCTTGTCCTTGCCGAGCCGCGCCATGTCCGAGATCGTGAGTCCGGAGAACGGGCTGTAGTGCAGCTCGCCGGCTTCCATCTGTGCCGCGGCGGCGGCGCGGTCGGTGATCACCTTCCAGACGATGCGGTCGAGATAGGGCGCATTCGGCCGCCAGTAGTCCGGGTTGCGGTCGGCGATGATGTATTGCCCGCGCTCATATTTGACGAACTTGAACGGGCCGGTGCCGACCGGCGCCAGGTTGGTCGGATTCTGGCGGATGTCGCCATTCTCGTAGAGGTGCTTGGCGGAGACGTAGCCGAGATCGGGCAGGGCGCGCAGCAAGAGATTGAGCGGCATCGGCCGCTCGTAGCGGAAGATCGCGGTCTGCGGGTCCGGCGTGTCGACGGCGGTGAGGAACAGTTGCAGCGTCGAGCCGTAGTTCAGGATCTTCTTCCACATGTTCATCGCGGTGAACGCGACGTCGTCGGAGGTGAACGGCTTGCCGTCGTGCCAGGTGATGCCCTTGCGCAGTTTGAAGGTGACGGTCTTGCCGTCGGGGGTGGCTTCCCAGCTCTCGGCGAGCACGCCGACCGGCTTGCCGTCGGCGTCGAGGTCGACCAGGTTCTCCTGGATCTTGCCGCCGATGATGTAGACGCCGGTCGAGGCCTGCAGGCTGGGATTGAGCTGGCGCTGCTCGGCGCCGTAATGGACGTTGAACACGCCGCCCTTGCGCGGGGTCTCCTGCGCAAATGCCCGCATCGGGTTGATGACGTTGGCGGCGATGGCGGCCGACGTCAGAAGCGCGGTGCGGCGGTTGATCTCGAGGCGGGTGAAATCCATACAAGGTCTCCAGGAGTAGCGTCGGGCAGCGCACGGCATGGGGGCCGCAGGCCGTCTTTAGCCGATGTTATGCGGGGAGGGGAACCCCAGGTCATTTTCTTAATTGCCGCGCAATCTGAACGATCATTCTCCTGACCCCACACCGGGCGGGCGCTATCGGCCGCGGCTCAATGAGGCAGGCTTCGGCAGGGACCGCGAATCACTGAGTGCGAATCTGCAGCGGAAAAATAGGGGGCGGCGGGGTGTCGGATGGCCCGCTGAAAGGGCTGTTTGAGGCGACGGAGGGCCTCGACCAGCGAAAAAACCCGGGAAAAACGCAGGATTCCGGTGTATCAGCGGCGATATAGCTGTGAAGAATGCTGAAAACCCTGTTTTTTTAGCCAGTTTCCGCCATAACGTGCCGTTTCCAGAATCAATGGAGCAACCATGGCTACCCAATTGTCGAAGTCGCAACTGATCGAGAAGATCGCGACCACCACCGAACTCTCCAAGCGCGACGTCAAGAACGTGATGGATACCCTCACGGATGTCGGTCATAAGGAGCTGAAGAAGAACGGCGTGTTCCTCGTCCCCGGCTTCGCGAAGTTCGTGGTGATCAAGAAGCCCGCGACCAAGGCGCGCAAGGGCACCAACCCCTTCACCGGCGAAGAGACGGTGTTCAAGGCCAAGCCGGCCCGCAAGGTCGTCCGGGCTCGCCCGGTCAAGGCCGCCAAGGACGCGGTCTAAGGCAAAAGGCCTCCGGAAGCGGGGGCCTTTTTGCTATGAAGCGCGCCCGGTTCGCGTGAGGCCTGACCCTCTATCCTCCGCAACGCGGGGCGCGGCAATCAGCGCTCGTGGGAACAAGCCATCAAAGCGAAAGCCCCACGAGCAAGGCCATGCAGGCCAGGTGGCTGGCGACGATGAGCGCGAGATGAAGAGGACCGGGCACCGCACGTCTCCTCTATTGGCTCGGGACCGTCGACTCCCTCCCTCTGCAAGGGGAGGGCGGGGTGAGGGTCAGCCACGGGCGCTGGCGTTCGTGGAGAGAGAAACCCCACCCGGTTTGCGCTTGCAGCGCAAACCGACCTCCCCTTTTCAAGGGGAGGTGACACTCCCAGCTAGTTCAGACTCGATAGCTTGCGCGTAACAGAGCGAAGGCGAGTGGGTCTGCTCATGTCTATCCCTTTTTTAATTTCGCTAGCCCATTGCGTAGAGAACGCGTGGGCTTTCCATCGAGTCTATGAGCGAAGCTCTCGCAGTCAACGAAACGGAAATCTGTATTAGCGAGGCGCGCGACAAAGAATGTCTCGCCGCTTTCCTCCGCGGAGAAAGCGCAACGCGCGCCGTTGCAAGTCGGCTAAATACCCATGCGATTGGGGGGTAGCGCGCAGGCTGTCGACAATCGTGTCACGACGAAATCGTTTCATCGTCTGCCGCTGGGATCGTGGAGATAATCCCTTTCGCCCGCGCAACATTCGAAATTCCATTTCATTGACGATGACACGATCGCACCGCATCATTTGTGCGTTGCTTTGAGTGCGAATGGCGCCGGAGAAATCCGCCTTTTTACAGCAATAGCTCTGAACGAAATGCGTGCGCGCCGAGTGGCTCGCGCGAACGGCGGAGCCACGTCGAATGCAGGGGTGAAGATGTCGATTGAAGAGAAGAAGAATAGATTGGCGATGGATCGGCGGACGCTGTTGCGCGCCGGTGCGGCCGCAGCCTTTGCCGCGCCGATCGGGGCCTTTGGTGCGCAAGCGTTTTCCGCGCGTGGTGTGGTACCGGCGATCGACTTCTCCGAGTTTCCCATCTGCAAGACGGCATCCGATGTGCCGCCGCTGACCGGTGCGCCGCGCAAATTGAAGCTGTCATGGAATGCGGGCGCGGTGTGCCTGGCGCCGCTGCCGGTCGCGATCGACTACGGCTTCTTCCAGAAGCAGAACCTCGACATTGAGCTCGTCAATTACAGCGGCTCGACCGATCAGTTGCTGGAGGCGATCGCCACCGGCAAGAGCGATGCCGGGCTCGGCATGGCCTTGCGCTGGCTCAAGCCGCTGGAGCAGGGCTTTGACGTCAAGATCGCCGCCGGCACCCATGGCGGCTGCATGCGCGTGCTGACCCGCGTAGGCTCCGGCGTCGACAAGCTCGCCGACCTCAAGGGCAAGATCGTCGCTGTCGGCGATCTCGCCGGCCCCGACAAGAACTTCTTCTCGATCCAGCTTGCCAAGCAGGGCTTTGATCCGAACAAGGACGTCGACTGGCGCGCCTATCCCGGCAACCTCCTCAACGTCGCGGTCGAGAAGGGCGAAGTTCAGGCGTTCCTCGCCTCCGATCCGCTCGCCTATCTCTGGCTGAAGGACAGCCAGTACAAGGAAGTCGCCTCCAATCTCGACGGCGAATATCGCGACAAGACCTGCTGCATCGTCGGGCTGCGCGGCTCTCTCGTGCGCAACGAGCCGCATGTCGCGCGCGCGATCACGCAGGCGCTGCTCGACGCCGCCATGTTCACCTCGCAGAATCCGGAGAAGGCCGCGAAGTCGTTCCAGCCCTATGCGCCGAAGGCCGCTTCGCTCGCCGATCTCGAGGCGATGGTGCGCTATCACACCCATCACCATCACCCTGTTGGCGAAGTTCTGAAGCGCGAGCTGAAGGGTTACGCCGACGATCTGAAGACCGTCTCGGTGTTCAAGCAGAGCACCGATACGGCGAAATTCGCGGACCGGATCTATGTCGACGTATTCAGTGTCTGACGCATCGGCCACGGCCGGACAGGCAGCAGCAGGTGCCAGCCCGGCCTGGCTCGAAAGACTCCGCAGTGGCGGTTACGGCGCCGGCCTCGCCGCCGGCGTCGCGTGGCTGGCGTTCGGTGCGTCCTGCCTCTATTGGGAAGATCTTGGCGACTGGTCGCGGACGCATGGGCTCGCGATCGGCGCGTTCGTGATCGCAGCGCTTGCGGTGCTCGGTACGCTTGGCGCCGACTTCCTCGGCGGGGCCGGGGTTGCGCTGCGCCGCCGCGCGCCGTGGCTCGTGGCGCTCGGGATATTCTTCACGTTGTGGGAGATCGCGACTGCAAAATTCGGCTGGCTGCCGCTGCCGTTCTTCCCGCCGCCGCAGGCGATCCTGGAGGTCTATACCGACGACCTGCCAAAACTGCTCGACAGCGTCATTGCGTCCGTGAAGCTGCAACTTGGCGGCTATATCATCGGCGCGGCCATCGGCTTCCTGACCGGCGTGTCGATCGGCTGGTCGCAGAAGGTCGGCTACTGGGTGCATCCGGTGCTGCGGTTCATCGGCCCGTTGCCGGCCACAGCCTGGCTGCCGATCGCGTTCTTCACTTTCCCCTCGAGCTGGAGCGCGAGCACCTTCCTGATCGCGCTTGCCACCGGCTTCCCGGTGACGGTCCTGACCTGGTCCGGCGTTGCGAGCGTGCCGAACGCTTACTACGACGTCGCGCGGACGCTGGGTGCAAAGCCGTCCTTCCTGGTGCTGAAAGTGGCGATCCCCGCGGCGCTGCCGCATGTCTTCGTCGGCCTGTTCATGGGGCTCGGGGCATCGTTCGCCGTGCTGGTCGTCGCCGAGATGATCGGCGTCAAGGCCGGCCTTGGCTGGTATCTGCAGTGGGCGCAGGGCTGGGCGGCCTATGCCAACATGTATGCCGCGCTGATCGTGATGTCGCTGCTCTGCTCCGGCGCGATCACGCTGCTGTTCAAGACGCGAGACCGGCTGCTGGTCTGGCAGAAGGGCGTCGTCAAATGGTAGCGCCTGCCTTGGCTGAAGCCGTCACCACTCCCGCGGTCGGCGCTGCGCTCGATATCGAGCACGTCAATCATGCCTTCGATATCGATGGCGCGGTGCTGCCGGTGCTGGATGACGTCACCCTTGCGATCGAGCCCGGCGAGTTCGTTGCGCTGCTCGGCCCGTCCGGCTGCGGCAAGTCCACGCTGCTCCGGCTGGTCGCGGGACTGGAGAAGCCGCGCAGCGGCGTGCTGCGCGAGGACGACATCCGCATCGCAGGACCGCACCCGTCGCGCGTCGTCGTGTTCCAGGATCCGACGCTGTTTCCCTGGCGCTCGGTCTGGGACAATGTCGCGCTTGGGCTGGAGGCGCAGGGCATCCTGAAGAGCCAGCGCCAGCGGGTCGACGCGGCGATCGATCTCGTCGGCCTCTCCGCTTTCAGGAAAGCCTATCCGCACCAGCTTTCCGGCGGCATGGCGCAGCGCGTCGCGCTCGCGCGTGCGCTGGTCAACGATCCGAAAGTGCTCATTCTCGATGAGCCGCTCGGCAAACTGGATTCGCTGACGCGGATCACCATGCAGGCCGAGATCGTCTCGCTCTGGCAGCGCAAGGGTTTTACCACGCTGCTCGTCACGCATGATGCGGAGGAGGCGCTGTTCCTCGCCAACCGCGTCATCGTCCTCAGCGACCGCCCGGCGCGCGTCAAGGCCGACATCAGGGTGGATCGGCCGTATCCGCGTCATCGCGGCGATCCCTATCTCGCCGATCTGCGCCGGCAGATTCTCAGCCTGCTTGGGCTCGACGCGACATGGTGACGACGGCGGCGAAAGAGCGGCTGCCGTCGGAAACGCCGGACCATGTTGCGCGCGCCTCGCAGCTTGCCGAGGGCATCGCCGAGCGGGCGGCGGCGCACGACCGCGATGCCAGCTTTCCGTTCGAGAATTTCGCGGACCTCGCGAAAGCGGGTCTGCTCGCGCTGACCGTCCCGGCCGCGCTCGGCGGGGCAGGGGCGGGTGCGCGCGACGCTGCGCGCATCCTTACCATCATAGGCAAGGCCGATCCGTCGACCGCGCTGGTGCTGTCGATGCATTACATCAACCATCTGGTGATGGCGCGCAGCCCGCGCTGGCCCACACGTCTGTCGCGCAAGCTTGCCAAGGAGACGGTCGAAGGCGTCGCGTTGATCAACGCGCTGCGTGTCGAACCCGAACTGGGATCGCCTGCGCGAGGTGGGTTGCCGGCGACGATTGCGCGCCGCACCGAGACCGGCTGGCGGCTGAGCGGCCGCAAGATCTATTCGACCGGCGCGCCGATCCTGAAATGGTATCTGGTGTGGGCCAAAACCGACGAGCCGGAAACGCGCGTCGGCCAGTTCCTGGTGCCCGCGGGCTTGCCCGGAACGAGGATCGAAGAATCCTGGAACCACCTCGGCCTGCGCGCCAGCGGCAGTCACGACGTGATCTTCGAGGACGTCGTGTTCCCGCTCGATTACGAGGTTGACGTCCGCAAGCCGGAGGAGTGGACCGCGCCTGATGTCACGCAGGCGACTGTGCACGCCATCTTCGTGGCCGCGATCTATGACGGCGTCGCCCGCGCCGCGCGCGACTGGCTGATCAAGTTCCTGCGCGAGCGTGTTCCGGCCAATCTGGGCGCGCCGCTCGCGACATTGCCGCGGGCCCAGGAGATACTCGGCGCCATCGAGGCCCGGCTTGCCGTCAACGCGCGCCTGATCGACAGTTTTGCCGGCGAGTTCGATGCCGGCTTGCCGCTCAGTGCGACCGAGTCCAATATCGTCAAGCTGACGGTGACCAACAATGCCGTCGCCGTGGTGGAGGACGCGCTGTCACTTGCCAGCAATCACGGCCTGTCGCGACACAATCCGCTGGAGCGGCATTTTCGCGATGTGCTGTGCGGCCGCGTCCACACCCCGCAGGATGACTCCACCCGCATCGCCGCCGGACGCCTGGCGCTAGGCATCTGAACAACAGCCAACAAGATCGGAGCTTCCCCATGTCCGTCGAGTTCATCGGCTTCATCACCAACAACAATGCGTCGGAGACCATCGTCCGCTCCGGTCCTGTGCTCGATCCGCCCTATATCGAGACTGTGGCCAAGGCGCATGAGCTTGCCGGCTTCGACCGTGCGCTGCTCGCGTTTCACTCGACGACACCGGATGCGCTGCAGGTTGCCCAGCACGTGCTCGGCATCACCAGGAAGTTGAAAGTGATGATCGCGCAGCGGCCGGGCTTTACGGCGCCGACGCTGCTGGCGCGCCAGCTCGCCACGCTCGACCAGTTCTACCCCGACCGCGTCTCGCTGCACGTCATCACCGGCGGCAACGCCACCGAACTGCGCCAGGACGGCAATACGCTCGACGACAAGGACGAGCGCTACGCGCGCACCAGCGAATTCCTCGACATCGTCCGACTGGAATGGACCAGCGAGAAGCCGTTCGATTATCGCGGCAAGTACTACCAGGTCGAGCGGGGCTTTTCGCAGGTCAAGCCGCATCAGAAGGGTGGCATCTACACTTTCATCGGCGGCGGATCGGATGCCGCGATCGAGGTCGCGGGCAAGCACGCCGACACCTTCGCGCTGTGGGGCGAATCTTACGCGCAGGTGCGCGACGTCACCGCGCGCGTACGCACTGCTGCCGCCAGGCATGGCCGACCGGTGCCGCGCTTCAGCCTCTCGGTGCGGCCGATCCTCGCCGACACCGAGGAGAAGGCGTGGGCCAAGGCACAGGCGATCCTCGAGCGTGCCACCGAGTTGCAGGATCAGACCGGCTATCGCAAGCCGGCGGATGGTCATGCCACCGCGGGCGCGAAGCGGCTGCTTGCGCTTGCCGACCAGGGCACGCGCATCGACAAGCGGCTGTGGACCGAGATCGCCAAGCTGACCGGCGCCAACAGCAACACCACAGCGCTGGTCGGCACGCCTGAGCAGGTCGCCGAGGTGTTCGCCGATTATTACGACCTCGGCGTCAGCCACTTCCTGATCCGCGGCTTCGATCCGCTGATCGATGCGATCGACTATGGCCGCGAGCTGATTCCGCTGACGCGCAAGCTGATCGCTGAGCGCGATGCGACGCGTGGGATTGCCGCCGAATGATCCGGTTCGCTCTCGCTATTCTGCTCGCGCTCGGCGGCGCGAGCATCGCGTCCGCGCAAACCACGCTGCGCGTCGGCGATCAAAAGGGCAATTCGCAGGCGGTGATGGAAGCCGCCGGCGTGCTGAAGGACGTGCCCTACAAGATCGAGTGGAAGGAGTTCGCGGCAGCCGCGCCGCTGTTGGAAGCGCTCAGCGCCGGCGCGATCGATACCGGCCTTGTCGGCGATGCGCCCTTCACCTTTGCCGCCGCGGCAGGCGTGCCGGTGAAGGCGATCGCTGCCGTCCGGCAGTCGCGCGAAGGGCTCGCGATCCTGGTGCCCGAGAAATCCGCGATCAAGAGTTTTGACGATTTGCGCGGCAAGGAGATCGCGACCGGCCGCGGCTCGATCGGTCACCAGTTGATCCTAGCCGCGCTCGAATCCAGGGGCTGGCAGGCGAGCGACGTCCAGATCGTCTTCCTCGCGCCGTCGGACGCCAAGGTCGCCTACACGCAAGGATCGGTCGATGCCTGGTCGACCTGGGAGCCCTATGTCAGCCAGGAAGAGGTGCTGTTCAAGTCGCGCCGTGTAATCACCGCGGAGGGTATCACGCCCGGCCTCGGCTTTCAGGTCGCAACGCCAAACGCGATCAAGGACAAGCACGAGCAATTGCAGGATTTCGTCCGCCGTCTCGCCGCGGCACGGGCATGGTCGCAGAACAATGTGGCCGGCTATGCCGAGACCTGGGGCAAGCTGATGAACATCCCGACCTCGGTGCCGTTGAACTGGCTTTCGCGGGCCAAGATCCAGATCACGCCGATCGATGACAATGTCGTGAGCGATGAGCAGAAGACCATCGATCTCTATCACCGCTGGGGCTTGATCAAGCAGCAGCTCAACGCCGCTGAGATCGTCGACCGCTCGTTCGCGACGGCGATCGGCAAGGGCACGGGCTTGTGAGCCCGCGTCAGTGTTCGACCTCGACCGCTCGCCCCAACCGTCATTGCGAGCGAAGCGAAGCAATCCATGCCTCCACAAGCCGAGAAATGGATTGCTTAGCTGCGCTCGCAATGACGGGGAGAGAGCGGTGGCTCGCAATGACGCGTGGGCCGCACCTCCCAAAAGTGTGATCAGCGGAAATAATTCGCTTGGCGAGTTGAGAGCGTCGAAAAGGATTTTCCACGTTTCATCCTCGCAAGAATGTCAACGTTGCTATTTCTTCGGCTCCCTTGCCGGGGCGGTTCACCCGGCCAAAATGATGCAGAACGAACAATAGGGAGTCCGGGAGACCACCATGGGCCTGCATGAAACCAAAATCGAGTCGCTTCCCTTCGTCACTGCCGAGCTCAACTATCTCGCCCCGGTAGCGGGCAAGCCACGTACCTACGCCTTTGATCCGCCACCCGGCGAGCCCAAGTCGACGGCGCTCCCCGAACCCCACAACGTTCCGATCTTCGACGGCCGTCTGATCGCCAACCAGTTTTCGCTCGACCGCGAAGGCTTCGCGCTGGTCAAGCATCCGACCGCGGTGAGGAACTATTACGACGATAACGAAATCAGGCGCGTCTACTATCCCGCCGTCGAAGCCTTCCTGAAGGCGACGTTGAAGGCCGATCGCGTCGTCATCTTCGACCACACTGTGCGCAAGCGCGTCGAGGGCGCACCTGATGTGCGTGACGGCACGCCGCGACAGCCGGCGACGCGGGTTCATGTCGACCAGACTGATCTGTCCGGCCGCAACCGTGTGTTCGAACATCTGCCGGATGAGGCCAATGAACTCGTCAAGGGCCGCGTGCAGGTGATCAACCTGTGGCGGCCGATTCGCGGGCCGCTGCGCGATGCGCCGCTGGCGATGTGTGACGGCCAGTCGGTGGCGCCGGGCGATCTGATCGCCTCCGACCTGATCTATCCGAACCGCCAGGGCGAGACCTATTCGGTGAAATATAACGCGAACCATCGCTGGTTCTATTTCCCGGAGATGACGCCGGACGAAGCGCTGCTGCTCAAGTGCTACGATTCCGCAACCGACGGCCGCACGCGCTTCGCGCCGCATACGGCCTTCATCGATCCCACAACCCCGACTGATGCCGAGCCTCGCGAAAGCATCGAAGTCCGGACACTGGTGTTCCACAAGCCTAGAGCATGATCCGGAAAAGTGGAGACCGGTTTTCCGAAAAGATCATGCTCAAACAAAGAGATGAGATCATGATCCGATTTCGTCTAATCGGGTCATGATCGAGACTGCCTAATACCTAGGCACAGATTGGCGTTCCCGGCCTATTGGTGATACGCCGTCCCGAAATTCCTCGGAGACGAGACGATTCGTGGGCGGCGTTACCAAAGAAGATGCGGGGTCCAGTACCCGCACGCTGATTTTTGCTCTGTTGGCCTTGGCTTGCGGCCATATGCTATCGACCCTACTGCGGACGATCCCGGCCATCAGCCTCGACCTGATGGCCGCCGATTTCGCGACGCCGCCGCAGACGCTCGCGAGTCTGACCTCGATCTACCATTTCGCCTTTGCCGCATCGCAGGTTCCCGTCGGCGCCGCGATGGATCGCTTCGGCGTTCGCCCGGTCTCGCTCAGCCTGCTCGTCGGAACCATCTTCGGGGCGATGGCATCCGCGTTCGCGACCGGACCGGGGAGCTTCCTCGTTGGCCAGCTCATGCTGGGGATCGCGACATCAGGCATGCTGATGTGCCCGATGACGCTGGCTGCGAAACAGCTTTCCCCGATGCAGTTTGGCCTGTGGTCGGGTGCGATCCTGTCGATCGGCAACATCGGCATGCTGCTGTCGTCGAGCCCATTGGCCTTCGTGGTCGACCGTTTTGGCTGGCGGGCGGGGTTCTGGATATCGGCCGTTGGCGGCGTCGCGGTGCTGCTCGCGGTGTTCGCGCTGGTGCCGAAACAGCCGGCCGAGCACAAGGACGATTCGTCGCCGCTTTCGCAAATGATGGAAGTCTTGCGCCTTGGCCTGTCCCATCAGCTCCGGGGCCTCGTCGCCTTGTCGCTGGTCTCGCTGGCGGCGTCGCTGGTGCTGAGGGGATTGTGGGGCGGCCCGTGGCTGATGGAGGTCAAGGGGCTCACGCGCATCGAAGCCGGCAACCAACTCGGACTGTTCACGCTGGCGCTGATCGTCGGGCCGGTCTGCATCGGCATGGTCGATCGCAGGCTCGGCCACCGGCGCACCGTGGTTGCGGCGACCCATTTCGCATCGGCGCTGCTGCTTCTCCTGCTGGCCCTGGGAGCGCCGGGTTACCCGGTATCTGGTCTGTTTGGCGTCGCCGTCATGCCGCCGCAATATGATCTGGTCCTGTTCGTCCTGATCGGTCTTGCCGTCTCGGCACAGCCGCTGCTCTACGGCATGACCAGGCAGCTCGTTGACGCCCAGAGCGCCGGCAAAGCGCTTTCGGCGATCAATCTCTCCTTCTTCCTCGGCGCGGCGCTGATGCAGTCCATAACCGGCGCGGTGGCGGCGCTCTACGGATTGCCGGCGGTGATGATGTTCATGGCCGCGGCCCTGCTGGCCGGCACGGTGGTGTTTTTGATCTATACGTCCCGGGCGGCGGCGATAAAATAGCCGATGTTCTCCGCTTTGTTGGCGTCGATGGAAGTTCCTTTCGGCGCCGGCCGTCCATGATCGCTCGATCGCTGCAACGCACCATTTCATTTCTCTGCCCATATTTACGCGCTATTGTTGTGGGTGGGGAAAACGCAGCAGGCTGCTATCAGAGCAGGTTTGAGGCGATGCTGATGCAACGAACAAAAGCAAGATTGTCGCTGTCCCTCGTCGCCGCACTGCTTCTCGCGTGGGCGCCGTCCAGCGCACAGCAGGCGTCCGAGGGAGGCGCCGCAGATAATGAAATCCGTATCGGCAACGTCATGCCCTACACCGGCCCGCTGGCGGCCTTCGCGACCATCGGCAGGGCAGAGGCCGCCTATTTCGACATGGTCAACGAGCGCGGCGGCGTCAACGGACGGAAGATCAAGTTCATCTCCGTCGACGACAGCTCCAATCCGCGCACCGCACTTCAGCAGACGCGCGACCTGGTCGAGAAGGAGAACGTGCTGCTGATGTTCGGCTCATTCGGCACGCCGAGCAATCTCGCGACCCGGACCTATCTCAACGACAAGAAGATCCCGCAATTGTTCGTCGCTTCGGGCGACGAGGAATGGGCAAATCCGAAGAAATTTCCGTGGAGCATGGGCTGGCAGCCGACCTTCCGCGCCGAGGGCCAGATCTATGCGAATTACATCCAGGCGTCCTATCCCGACCGCAAGATCGCCGTGCTCTGGCAAAACGATCAGTTCGGGCGCGATCTGTTCAGGGGATTGCAGGAAGGGCTCGGGGATACCGCCGGCATGATCGTCGCCGATCTCGCCTTTGATGCGTCCGAGACCTCGATCCAGGTGCAGATCAAGATATTGAAGGATTCCGGTGCCGACATATTGGTCTTCAACGGGGCACCGGCGATCGCCGCCCGCGCCATCCGCATTGCCGCCGACCTGGATTGGCATCCGGTCTTCATCCTCGACAATGCCTCGGCCTCGATCGCCAGCGCGCTGCGGCCGGCGGGGCTGCAGAATGCGCTCGGCGTGATCTCGACATCCTTCCTGAAGGACGCCGACGATGCTGCATGGAAGGAAGACCCGCCGATCAAGGCATGGTCGGCCTTCATGGACAAGTACTATCCCGACGGCGACAAGGAGGACAGCTACGCCATCTTCGGCTACGCCGCGGCGGAGACCCTGGTCCAGGTGCTGAACCAGTGCGGCGATGATCTGTCGCGCGAGAACATCATGCGCCAGGCTGCGTCCTTGAAGAATTATCTCAACCCGGTCGCGCTGCCGGGCATCGCGATCAACACCGGCCCGACCGATTTCCGCCCGATCAAGCAGATGCGACTGGTGCAGTTCGACGGCAATGTCTGGCAACCGATCGGCGACGTCGTCGAAAGCGCATTCTTGAACGGGCCGGGGGATAAGTGATTGCGCGGGACAAAATGCCGCTCCGTCGTCCCGGTCTGGAGCCGGAGCCTAGAGCATTTTCGGTTCTGATGGAATCAGAACCGAAGCTCTAGGTTTTTGTTTTGACGCGTTTTCTTCACGCGAACCGGTGTCCACTTCGCTCGAAAACGCTCTAACTACCGAGCCAGTCGAGCTACTCAAGTTGACCAGCCGCCATCGATGATGTGGATCGCTCCTGTTGTAAACGCCGACTCATCCGAAGCAAGATATGTGACGAGAGCCGCGACCTCGTCGGGTCGACCAAGTCTCCCGAGCGGCTGCCGCGACGTAAAGCTCTGACGTGCTGCAGCATCGTCCAGCCCATCCTTCAGCGCCTGTGCCTTTATGCGCGCTTGCAGAGAAGGTGACTCGATAGTGCCAGGGCAAATGGCGTTGCAACGAATCTGATGGGATACGAAGTCTGCCGCAACGGATTTCGTCAGACCGATCACGGCCGCCTTGGAGGCGCCGTAGGCGCAACGGCTCGAGACACCTTTCACGCTCGAAGCAACGGACGCCATGTTTATGATGGAGCCGCCGCGGCCAGCTTCGATCATCGCGGGAAGAAACGCCCGGATGGTGCGATACATCGCTTTCACGTTCAATTCGAAGCTCAGATCCCAAGCGCTCTCCTCGCAATGCAGAATATCTCCTGCGTGCACGTAGCCTGCACAGTTGAACAAAACGTCGATCGGTCTGAGCGATTCGGCGAATTGCCTTACCTCGACCGGATCGAGCACATCCAGGCGATGAGTTCGGAGAAGCAAGCCGGGATCTGCATCTCTTCTCAGCTCGTCGAGCGCGACTTGGTCGATATCCGTCGCCCACACCATCGCCCCTTCTGCGGCAAGCATCATTGCGGACGCGCGCCCGATACCATTTCCGGCCGCGGTCACAACGGCGGTCTTTCCACCAAGACGTTTGCTCATCTTGCCCTCTTCCGAACGGCCGGCATTCTCAGCCGATCCTTTGATTTCCCGATCTGCCTTCGCATTGCTCCGAACCGGTTAGAGCGTTTTCGAGCGAAGTGGACACCGGTTCGCGTGAAGAAAACGCGTCACAACAAGAATCTAGAGCTTCGGTTCTGATTCCATCAGAACCGAAAATGCTCTAGGCAGGATCCTTCCTGGCTGCGGCGTCTAATTTGGCGAGCGGCGGCGCAAAGCGGGTGCGCGGTTCATTTTGCGGCAGACCCAGCAGGATGACTGCGGCACCGGCGGCAATCACCGACAGGACCAAGTAGCCGACGCTGCTATTGCCAAGGGCCTGCTCGGCATAGGTCTTGATCTGTGGCGAAAAGAACCCGCCCAGATTGCCCAGGGATACGATGAAGGCGATCCCGCTCGCCGCGCCGATGCCGCTCAGATATTGCGTCGGCAGACTCCAAAAGACCGGCTGCGACGAGGTCAGCCCCGGGACGGCAATACAGAAGGCGATCATCAGCAGAACCGGATTGTTGGTGAATCCGACGGCAGCGGATGCCAGAACGCCGGTGATGATCAGCACGACAGCGACTTGGCGGTGATTCTCATGCTGATCGGCGTATGCGGTCGCAAGCAGCGTGACGATCGCCGAGCACAGCCAGGGAAGTGCCAGCAGGAGGCCGATCGTAAAGTCGACTTTGCCCCCCATGGCCGAGGCGAGCTTTGAAGGGAAGTAGAAAGAGAACGGCGAGGTGCCGATTTGGAAGCAGAAGTAGACCACGATAAAGGCGATAACCCGCACATCCCTGAGCACACCGAGGGCTGAGTGTTTCACCTGCCCCGCCTTGAGAGCTTCCTCCCGCGCGATTTCGTCGGACAGCGCCTTGCGCTCTGCCGGCGTCAACCAGGCCGCTTCCGCGGGCCGGTCGCAAAGATAGAAGAAGGCAATAAAGCCAACAACGACTGCGGCCATCCCCTCGACTGCAAGAACGAACTGCCAGTCCTTTAGACCCAACACCCCATCGAATTGCAGCAACAAACCGCTGAGCGGGCTCCCGAATACGAGTGAGAGGGGGACGCCGAGATAGAACAGGCCGGTCGCACGCGCTCGTTGCTTGGCCGGAAACCAGTAGGTCAGATAGAGCAGCACTCCCGGGTAAAAGCCAGCCTCCGCGACTCCGAGGAGAAAGCGCAGGACATAAAAGACGGTGTCCGAACGCGCGAATATCATCGCGGCGGAGATCAGTCCCCAGCTCACCATGATGCGCGCGAGCCAGGTGCGTGCGCCGACACGCGTCATGATGAGATTGCTGGGCACCTCGAACAGGGCATAACCGATAAAGAAAATGCCTGCTCCGAAAGCATAGGCAGCGTCCCCGATACCCGTATCGGCCTGATAGGCGAGCCTGACGAAGCCTATATTGACCCGATCGAGGAATGCGAGGACAAGCATCAGCATGAGGAACGGCAGCAAGCGCCATGCGGATCGCTGGATCGCGCTCTCTAGCGGCGAATCCTGGGTATTCTGCAGCATCATCGGACCTCCCTTTGTTTAAGCTTTGTTGTCTTCCGCAATGTCTCAATGCGGTTTGCGGCACTCGTCGCCGGGCCGCCTTCGCTTGACGAGATAGAGGTGCTCGCAAACGAGCACGGTTTCGTCGGACTGATTCAGCATCTCAACCGTTTCGACGACCACACCCACATCGGCGCGCTTGGCGTGGTCGCGCTTGGTCGTGATGCTTGCGTTGACGGTGATGGTGTCACCGATGAAGACCGGGCGAATGAACCGCAATCGGTCGTAGCCGTAGGACATTGCATGCGGGTTGATCGTGGACGCCGTCATGCCGATGCCGACGCTGAAGACCAGCGTTCCGTGTGCGATCCGCTGCTTGAAATCCTGCTTGGCGCACCACTCGGCGTCCATATGATGCGGGAAATTGTCGCCAGTCTGTCCGGCGTGGATCACAATGTCGGCTTCCGTGATCGTGCGGCCGAGGGTGCGGCGGCTGAAGCCGATCTGGTAATCCTCGAAAAAAAGCTCGCTCACGATCATGCGTGAAACTCCTTGACGTCCTCCCGACGCAGCAAGCGACGCCTCGAAGGCTCCTGCGCGCCATTATTCAAATATGGAAAGTATTTTCATATATGGAAGAATGTCAAGCGTCCCGAAAAAGCCGTCGAAAACGTCGGCGGCGCAGTCCGGCGGCAATCCGGTCGTGTGCTATTGTCGCCGCCCATCACGGGCCGCGGGTGAGCGATGACGAAGACACATGAGACGACGGAAGAGCTTTACAAGGCGCCTGCGCTGGACAAGGGCCTCGACATCATCGAACTCTTGTCGAGTACCGATGAGGGGCTCTCGCAGGCCGAAATCGCAAAGGCACTCGACCGTTCACCCAACGAGATCTACCGGATGCTGGATCGGCTGGTGCGGCGGTACTACATCGTGCGGACCAGCGAAGATCGCTACGAACTGTCCCTGAAGCTGTTTGGGCTGGCTCATCGGCATCCACCCATGCGGCGCCTCGTAAGTCTCGCGCTCCCTGCGATGCGCCGCTTCACGCGCAAGGCGGAGCAGGCCTGCCACATGGTGGTTTATGACCGGGGCAGCGGAGTGGTGATCGCACAGACCGATGCTCCGGGATATTGGGGGCTCTCGATACGGGTGGGTTCGCATATCAGCCTGCTGAACACCGGATCGGGCCACGTCTTGCTCGCCTTCGTGACTGAGACAGAGCGCAAGCTGATGCTCGACGAGCGAGTGCCTATTCCCGGCGAGACTTCACCGGAAAGGTTCGAGCAAATCATCGCAAAGGTGCGACAGCGAGGCTACGAGGTTCGTCCAAGCCAGCAAACGGCCGGAGTCACCAATATTTCCGTTCCCATTCTCAGTTCGACCGGAGTCCCGCTCGCGGCGCTTACCTGCCCACATATTCGTCGCCTCGACCGCGACGATGCGCCACTACGAGACGATATTCTCGCGATGCTGCTCACGACGGCAGGCGAGATTTCCGCTGCCGCGGGCGTAGCCTGAAGTCCGCCGACCTAGTGCCCTGCCAGTGATTCTCAGGTTGCGGGTGTCCACCCGGTATTCGTCACGTCGGAGTTGCCATTCACTTATAAGTACCATATTCATATAAGAATGATAGCCCCGGAGCGGATCAACCGCAGGGGCGCTTCTGCAGTCCGGCGCTGCGAGCGAGAACTTGTCCGTCAGAAGGTGGCCCGATGTCCGAAACGACGCTCCCCCTCGAAGGTCTTCTGGTCGTCGACTTGAGCCAGTTTCTATCCGGTCCCTATTGCTGCCTCCGTCTGCTCGACCTTGGAGCACGGGTGATCAAGGTCGAACGGCCGGAGAGCGGCGACCTGTCCCGTCGCCTGTATCTCAGCGATGCAGAGATCGGCGGTGACTCCACGATCTTCCACGCGATCAACCGCGGCAAGGAAAGCCTGGCCCTCGATCTCAAGGATCCGAACGATCTGGCAGCGCTGCGCACGCTCCTCGCGCGCGCGGACGTTGTGGTTCAGAATTTCCGTCCTGGCGTCATCGAGCGGATTGGGCTCGACTACAATGCCGTGAGAGCGCTCAATCCGCGCATCGTCTACGCGTCCATCACGGGTTACGGCAAGGAGGGGCCGTGGGTGCAACGCCCGGGCCAGGACCTGCTGGCACAGTCCCGGTCCGGCGTGATGTGGCTGAATGGCGACGATGCCCAAGGGCCGGTCCCTTTCGGGCTTGCGGTTGCCGACATGATGGCTGGCGCGACGATGGCCCAGGGTGTTCTTGCTGCCCTGGTCCGACGCGGCGTGACTGGTGAGGGCGCTCATGTGGAGACAAGCTTGCTTGAAGCGCTCATCGACTTCCAGCTCGAGGTGCTTACGGTACATCTGAATGACGGCGGACGACTGCCCAGCCGCTCCGCGCGTCGCAGCGCTCATGCCTATTTGGCCGCGCCATATGGTGTGTATCCAACCAAGGACGGGTTCCTGGCGATCGCGATGGCGCCGATCCCGAAGCTCGCCGACTTGCTCGGCTTGGATGCGCTCGCTCCCTATCGCGACGACCCGGCGAGCTGGTTCAATGACCGGGACGCTATCAAGACCATCATCGCCCATCGGCTGGCCGAGCGAACCAGTAACGACTGGCTCTCGATCCTCGAGCCCGCCGACATCTGGTGCGCGAAGGTCCTGACCTGGCCTGAATTGCTGGAGAGTGAGGGCTTCAAGTCGCTTGATATGCTGCAAACCGTGTCGCGCGAGGATGTCAGCATCCGGACCACGCGCGTGCCGCTGCGTCTCGACGGCTTCAGGCCGAAGGGCGATCAGGCGGCGCCGAAGATCGGCGAGCATTCGACCGCGCTTCGCCGGGAGTTCGGGCTGTGATCCATCTCAAGGGCATGACGTGGAGCCATCCGCGCGGCTACGATCCGCTGGTCGCGTGCTCGGAGATATGGCGACGGCGCAGCGGAGTGAACATCACCTGGGAGCAGCGTTCGCTTCAGGACTTCGAAAGCTTCCCGGTGATGGAGCTCGCCAACCGCTATGACCTGATCGTGATCGATCATCCGCATGTCGGGCAAGTCACCGAGGAGAAGTGCCTGCTGCCGCTGGATGTCACGGGCCGCGCGACGGAGCGGACTGTGCTCGAGGCCGCATCCGTCGGCCCGTCGTACCTTTCATATAGGTGGAATGGAAGACAATGGGCATTTCCGATCGACGCGGCCACCCAAGTCCAGGCGTTTCGACCGGACCGGCTGGCGCAAGCTCCGTCGGAATTCACCGAAGTGATGGAACTGGCGCGGCGCGGGCGAGTGGCCCTCCCGCTCCGGCCGCCGCATTCCCTCATGGTGTTCTATACGCTCGCAGCGCATCTCGGCCAGCCATGCGGCATTGAACGTTCCCGGTTCGTGGATGCCGAGACGGGCCTCGAAGTGTGGCGCAGGATTCGCGAACTCGCCGAATTGATCGATCCCGCGGACCTCGAGCGCGATCCGATCGCGGTGTTCGAAAGGATGGTCGATGATGCCTCGGAAATCGACTGTGCTCCGTTCATCTACGGTTACGTGTCCTACGCCCAGACTGCCTTTCGCCGACGACTGATCCGTTTCGCCAACATCCCGACGATCGGCTCGCGCAAGCCGATTGGCGCCGCGCTTGGCGGTACCGGAATTGCCGTTTCCGCCAAGACGCCGCACGCGATGCACGCCATCGATTTTGCCTATTGGGTCGCGAGCGCAGAGGTACAGCGCGGACCTTACGCCGCTGCCGGCGGCCAGCCCGGACATGCAAGCGCCTGGGACGATCCGGTCGTCAACAGCGCGACCGCGGAATTCTATCGGAGCACACGTGCGACGCTCGAGGAATCCTATGTTCGGCCGCGATACCATGGTTATATGGCGTTCCAGGCGGCTGCGTCAGAGCGGATCAATTCAGCGGTTAGAGCGCGCGAAAATGGTCTTGCATTGATCGGCGATCTCAATCGCCTGTTCGAGGCCGATCTTCCGATCGAACCCTAAGAGGCCGGCTGCTCGGGTCACGAAGAGCGGCGGCCTATTTCTTCCCAGCCTGTCCGTAATTCAGCAATCCGCCCTTGCTCTTCGGCGGATGCGCGCGCAGGCCTTCTTCGTTCGGCTCGGTGCCCCAGCCCGGCCGGTTCGGAATCACGAGGTGGCCGTCGACGATTTCAGGGACATGAGTGAACAGCTCATGATCCCAGGCGAGCCGGTCGATGTCGGTTTCCATGATCCGCAAATTCGGCACTGCCGCGGAGAAATGCGCGTTCATCATGGTGCAGAGGTGGCCGTAGAAATTGTGCGGGGCGACGTTGACCTCGAAATGCTCGGCGGCGTTCGCGATCTTCATCGATTGCCAGACGCCGTTCCAGGGCGTGTCGATGATCGCGACGTCCATCGCCTGTTCGGTGAAGTAGGGCAGGAATTCGCGCAGGCCCAATAGCGTCTCGCAGGATGAGATCGGATGCGGGCTCTGGCGGCGGATATAGCCGAGCGCCTGCGGGTTGAAGGTGTCGATCGCGACCCAGAACATGTCCATCTTCTCGATCGCCCGCAGGATCTTGAGATAGCCTTCGGTCTTGGCATTGAAGTTGAGGTCGAGCAGGAGATCGACATCGGGCCCGGCGCCGTCGCGGATCGCCTCCAAATGCATGCAGAGATTGCGCAGCACCTTGCGGTCGACATTGATCTCGGGCTCGAACGGCGCGCCGAAGCCCGGCCGCCAGCCCTGTGGCTTGCCGTCGGTATAGACGAAGATGTTGGTCTTCAGCGCGGTGAAGCGCTTCTCGCGCACCTCGCGGCCGATCGCCTTCACCCCGTCGATATCGGTGATGGCGGGCTTGTACCAGTCGGGATGGTTGATGCGCCAGGTCGCGCAATGCGACCAGTAGACCCGGATACGGTCGCGGATTTTTCCGCCGAGCAGCTCATAGCAGGGTACGCCGAGCGCCTTCGCCTTGACGTCGAGCAGTGCGTTCTCGATCGCGCCGAGCGCCAGCGCCACTACGCCGCCGGCGGCCGGTCGGGTGGCGGAGAACAATTCCGCATAGATGCGCTCATGCTGCAGCGCGTTCTTGCCGATGATCCGCGTCGACAGCCGCTCGATCGCGGCGGTGACGCCGGGCGCGCCAAAACCTTCGTCGAACTCGCTCCAGCCGACGATGCCGTCCTCGGTCATGATCTTGACGAAATGGTAATTCCGCCAGCCGGCATCGCAGGCGAGCGTTTCGATGCTTCTGATGTTGGATGATTTGCTCATGGTTTCCTGCCCGGCGCTGTTGTTTTGTTGAGATCGATAACAACAATGGAACGGCCGGCGCGTCAATCACGGTCGAGGCAATCCAGATCGGCAGGTCGCGACTAGCTCTTTGGCGGAAACAGCATCGGCCGCTGCCGCGCGAAGGTCTGGCGTCCGCTCTTGAAACCCATGAGGACGTCAGGCAATTCCGCGATCGCGCCGCGGCCGCTATCGGTATCGAGCACGATGATGTCGGCGGGATTGCCGACGCTGATGCCGTAATCGCGCAGGTTCATCAGGCGCGCAGGGAGGTCCGTCACCAGATCGAGGCAGGCGTCGAACTCGTTGACAGCGGCATGGGCGATGTTGGCGTAGAAATTGGCCATCCGCAGCAGCGAAGCATCGCCGAACGGTGTGAACGGATTTTGCACGTTGTTGGTCGCCACCGAACACAGCACACCATCGGCGACGAGTTTGTGCGCGACGGTGAGGCCACGCGGCGCGTTATGCGTCGCGTCGCGTGCCAGCAGATAGAGGTCCGTCGCGGGCAGCACGGTGACCGCAACGCCGGCCCCTGCCAATCGTTCGGTCGCCGCCTTCAACCGATCCGGTGGCAGCGCCGATAGTTTGGTCGCGTGGCCGATGGCGACCCGGCCTTGATAATTCCGGCGTTCGGTCTGGCGGCACACCTCTTCCATATGCCACCATGACGGATCGAGGTCGAAGTCGAGATGCAGGTCGACGTCGACGTCGAACTCCTGCGCCAGATCGAAGATCTTCTCGATATGCGCGGTCGGATCGGTGTCAACATAGGGACAGCCGCCGATCGCCTCGCCGCCGTCACGGAGCGCCGCGATCAGCAATTCCTCCGCGCCGGGATCGTTGATCAGCCCTTCCTGCGGGAACACGCACGGGGAAATATCGATCGCCCAGGCATAATCGCGCTTCAACGCCTTGATCGCCTCGAAGCCACGCAGGCCAATGCGCGGATCGATCTCCACATGCGTGCGCATCCGCGTCGTGCCGAAGGTGATCGCGCGCTCGATCACACGCGCGCCGCGGGCATAGATGTCCTCGACGGTGAAATCGCGCTTCATCGCCGCCACCGCGCGGATCGCTTCGCTGACGCTGCCATGGTCATGGGCGCAGCGGCCCAGCAGGCAAGCCTTGTCGAGATGGATATGGGTGTCGACGAATCCTGACAGCACCAGTCTGCCGCCGAGATCGATTTCCGCCGCCTCGCAGATGAGGCGCGCTTCGATCGCTGCGATCCGGCCGCCGGCGATGCCGATATCGACCGGCGTGCTCGCATTTCGCGTGCGCGCGTTACGGAAGATGAGATCGAAGGCAGTTCGCATCGTCGCTAGCGTCCGCGCGCCGCCTTCGGCAGTTTCACGACGCGGCCACTCTCCGCCTCTTCGGCATAGGGCGCGAGAATGTCGAGCAGGTCGCGGCCGCGCTGCGGGACGGGAGCGACCAGCGCGCGGCCCGCCACCGAGTCCAGATGGCTGTGCATCAGGCTCATCACCTTGTTCTCGTCGCCCCTGACCAGCGCCGCGATGATCGCGCGATGTTCGTTGATCGCGCATTCCGAGGAATGCGGCCGGCTGAACAGCGACAGCGTCAGGCAGCAGCGATAGGCGATCTCGCTGACATAACGGATCAGGATCGGGCTGTTCGTCATGTGCGCGAGCAGGATGTGGAATTCGGTCGCGAGCCGGATCGAGACCGGGTCCGAGCCGCCGCGGGCGCGGTCCTCGGCATCGACATGGGCATTCAATTCCGCGATCTGCGCCTTGGTGAGCTTGCCGGCGAGCTGGCGCACCACGAGGCGCTCCAACTGAATGCGGACATCGAAGGCGTCGCGCGCATCCTGCCAGCTCGGCGTCGCCACCACCGCGATGCGGTTGCGGCGCAATTCGACCAGCCCCTCGGCCGCCAATTGCCCGAGCGCGTGGCGCGCGATCGTGCGGCTGACGCCGAAGCGCTCGCCGAGCGAATCCTCCGGCAATTTCGCGCCCGGCTCCAGCGCCTGCTCGATGATGGCGCGGCGGAGCGCACGGCAGATCACGCTGACCTTGTCGGAAGTCTCTGCCGTCTTGCTGGCCGCGCGCGGCGCCATCGGTTGGTCCCGTAAGTGCTTGCGGCCGCATTCTTAGCATAGGCGTCCAATAAGTGTGCGCACGAATTGCATGCACTTTGATAGGCCGATTGCCTAAATTGAATCCGCTCGAGCGGTGTCGATTTCCCTGATCTCGTTGATTCCGCGGAAAAGTCCGGCTGGCATCTGGCTTGCATGCACTTTCTGCCGTGATGCGCATGCAAGCAAATTCCGACTTCTCGGGCGAGCCGGTTCCCTCCGACAGCGTGCCGATTGCCATTGAGCTGTCCGATGCCTCGGTGACGTTCGGTCGCGGCGACCGCGCGGTGCCGGCGCTGTCGAAGACGACCTTGCGGATCGGTGAGGGCGAGTTCGTCGCGCTGGTCGGTCCGTCCGGCTGCGGCAAATCGACGATCCTGCGATTGGTCAGCGGCCTGGTGCAGCCGACCACTGGTGTCGTCATCGTCGGCGGCCGCGAGGTGGCGGCACGCGCGATGCGGGTCGGCATGGCCTTCCAGAATCCGACCATGCTGCCGTGGATGACGATTGAGCGGAACATCATGCTGCCGCTCAAGATCGTCGAGCCGTTCCGCTCAAAATTCCGGAGACTGCGAAAAACCGAATTCCGCGACAAGGCCAATGCGCTGTTGGAGCAGGTCGGCCTCAAGGGATTTGGCGGTCGCTTCCCCTGGCAGCTCTCCGGCGGCATGCTCCAGCGCGCCAATCTCTGCCGCGCGCTGATCCATGAGCCGCGCCTCTTGCTGCTCGATGAGCCGTTCGGCGCGCTCGACCAGTTCACGCGCGAGGAATTGTGGTCGATCCTGCAAGGGCTCTGGATGACGCACAAACCGACGGTGCTGCTGGTCACCCATGATCTGCGCGAGGCCGGCTTTCTCGCCAGCCGCATCTGCGTGATGAGCGCGCGTCCCGGTCGCATCCTCGACGACAGCCATGTCGGCTTTGCCCGGCCGCGCACGGTGGCGATGACCTTCGAGCCTGATTTCGTCGCGCTGAACCAGAAGCTGCGCGCGATGATCGTCGATGCGCGCAGTGCGGTGCAGGAAGGAACGGCCTGAAATGTCTGCACTCGATATCAGGCAGAAGGCGTGGTCAGCGGCGCTGATCGTGCTGTTCTTCGTCGCCTGGGAATTGTTCTGCCTGATGACCGGCATGTCCGACCTGGTGCTGCCGCGGCCTTCGCAGGTCCTGGTGACGCTGGTCGAGCGTTTTCGGGTGCTGTGGCCGCACATCATCCAAACGCTGGCGACCACGATGTTCGGCTTCGTACTCGGCGTCGCGCTCGGCGTCGTGCTCGGCGCATTCATTGGCGTCTCGAAGACCGCCTATGACACAGCCTATCCGCTATTGATCGGCTTCTCCTCGATCCCGAAGGTCGCGGTGGTGCCGATCTTCGTGCTGTGGTTCGGCTCCGGCACGGTGCCGGCGGTTCTCACTGCGCTCTCGATCTGCTTCTTTCCGATCGTCGTTAACATCGCGACTGGCCTCGCCACCACCGAGCCCGAGCTCGAGGACGTGCTCAAGGCGCTGGGCGCCAGCAAGTTCGACATCCTCTGGAATGTCGGTTTGCCGCGGACGATGCCGTTCTTCTTCGCCTCGCTGAAGGTCGCGATCTCCTACGCCTTTGTCGGTGCGGTTCTCTCGGAGACCGTCGCCTCCAATCGCGGCATCGGCAACGTGATGATGACCGCGTCATCGAATTTCAACGTGCCGCTGGTGTTCGCCGGACTGTTCGTGCTCGCCGGCCTCGGCGTCGCGCTCTACGTGGTGTTCTCGCTGATCGAAGGCCAGGTCACCGGCTGGGCCACGCGCAAGAACGACGTGATTGCCACCTGAGAAAGAATTTCGTCAACCATTGTCTGTGAGGTCGTCATGCTGAAGAAAGTGAGCGCCGCGCTGTTGGGATTGGCCCTGTTCGCAGGACCCGCGTCGGCCGAGGAAACCACGATCAAGTTCACGCTCGGCTGGAAGACGCAAGGCTCGGATGCCGCCTTCTTCTACGCCAAGGACCATGGCTACTTCAAAGAGGAAGGCCTCAACGTCGTCATCGACCAGGGCGAAGGCTCCGGCGCGACCGTGACGCGGATCATGTCCGGCGCCTATGACGCCGGCTTCGGCGACGTCAACGCCATCATCCAGAATGCCGCGACCAAGCCGCAGGATGCGCCTGTGATGGTCTACATGATCTGGAACCAGCCGCCGTTCGCGATCGTCGCGAAGAAGTCGAGCGGCATCAACACCATCAAGGATTTCGAAGGTCACACGCTCGGCGGCGCCCAGGGCACGCCGACCACGCGGCTGTTGCCGGTGTTCGTGCACAAGAACGGGCTCGATGGCGAGAAGATCAAGATCTCCAACATGGCGCCGAACCTGCAGGAACCGATGCTGATCAAGGGCGACATCGACGCCGCGCTCGTCTTCAACATCACCAGCTATTTCAACCTCGTCCTGAACCGCCAGGATCCGGAAAAAGACTTCAAATGGTTCTCGTTCGGCGATTACGGAATGGATCTCTATTCCAACGGCGTGATGGTCTCGCGCAAACTGCTCGCATCCAATCCGAAGGCCGTCGCCGGCCTGGTCCGCGCCATCAACAAGGGCCTGATCGCGGTCGCCAAGGATCAGAACGCCGGCATGAAGGCCGCGGTGAATTTCGACAATCTGATCAATGTCGACGTCGAGAAGCGCCGCCTGCAATATTCCTTCGACAAGCTGATCGTCTCGCCGGAGATGAAGGAGATCGGCGTCGGCGACGTCAAGGATGACCGCATGGCCCGCGCCATCGGCATCATCGTCGAAGGCTATCAGCTCACGCGCACGCCGACGCCGTCCGAAATCTTCACCCGCGAGTTCCTGCCGCCGCGCGCCGAGCGGGAGTTGGTCTACGTCACCAACTGAGATAATTTGCGGTCATGGCGAACGAAGTTCCGGCCCACTGCCTATTCGCCGGCTCTGACCGCGGCGTGCTTCATGACGTCGTGCTCCGGCACGACAACGGCATCATCACCTCCATCGATCAAATCGATCAAGGAGCGCCGCCGGCGGGGCCGCGCTCCTTCGTGCTTCCCGCCTTCGTCAACGCCCACGATCATGCGCGGCCGGCCGCATCGTCCTTCGGCGCGCTCGGCATGCCCCTGGAGAGCTGGCTGCTGCGCTCCGTATTGGGCTCGCCGGTCGATCCCTATCTCACGGCGACTTCCGCGCTGGCGCGCTCGGCGCGTGCCGGCTGCGCGGCGATGATGGTGCACTACACCCGCCCGAGCGGAACCATGCCGCTGGTGGAGGAAGCAAAGCAGATCGCGCGCGCGGCCTCAGACGTCGGCATCCGCATCGCCTTTGCGATCGCCGTGCGCGACCAGAATCCGGTCGTCTATGGCGATGCCGAGCCGGTGCTCTCAAATCTGTCCTGCGACGATCGCAAGACGATCGAGGAACTGTTCGTCCGCGCGCCGATGTCGCCGAACGCCTACATCGAACTGACCGACGCGATTGCCGCGGCGATTGCCGGCCCCAAGATCGATGTGCAGCTTGGCCCGGCCGGCGTGCAATGGTGCTCCAAACCGCTGCTGGAGGCCGTCGCCGAGAATTCCGCGCTGACCGGCCGCCGCATTCACATGCATCTGTTGGAGACGATCTACCAGCGCGCGTGGGCGGACCAGAACTTTCCTGATGGCATCGTCCGCTATCTCCGCGAGATCGGCTTTCTCTCCGAACGCTTGACGCTCGCGCATTGCATCCATGCACGCCTCGACGAGCTGGACATGATCGCAGCCTCCGGCGCGCGCATTGTCACCAATTTCAGTTCCAACATGCATCTGCGTTCCGGCCTCGCGCCGATCGCCGCCGCACACAAATGCGGCTGCGCGGTCACCGTCGGTGTCGATGGGCTCGCGCTCGATGAGGACGACGACGTGCTGCGCGAGATGCGGCTGGTGCAGATGATGCACGGCGGCATAGGTTTCAAGCGGACCTGGACGCCGGCCGAGTTCTTCGCGCTTGCCATCCGCAACGGCCGCCACGCGATCGGCGCGCCGGGAAGCGGTGAGCTTAAGCCGGGTGCGCCGGCCGATTTCGTCACGCTCGATCTCGATCGTCTCGATCGCGACCAGATTCTGCCGGTCGATCCGCTCGATCTTTTGTTCGCGCGCGGCAATGCGTCGCTGCTCAAGGACGTCGTTGTCGATGGACGCACGATCGTCAGCGAAGGTCGTGTCACCGGTGTCGATCTTCCTGCGATTGAACAGGAGTTGCGCGCGATCTATCGCGGCAGCGCCGCGAAACTCTCGCACTTCCAGCGCGTGTGGCAGCCGCTTTCGACTTCGCTCGAAAACTGGTTCGAAGCGCAATTCGACTGTCGCTAAACGCAAGCACCTCAAAGCGAATTCCGCAACGCGGGAGAACTTTCCGCTTGCATCATCGCGCCCGCAAGGTTTGATGTTCGCAACAAAAAACTGAGCCGGTGTGTCGTTCGCGCCGGCCATGCGGGGTCTTAAGGAAACGTGATGGGCGCGTTGTCGCATCTGCGGATTGTCGAGATCGGGAGCGCGGCTGCGATCAGCTATTGCGCGCGTTTGTTCGCCGATTTCGGCGCCACCGTGCAGAAGGTCGAGCCGCCGGCGGGCGATCCGCTTCGCCGCGCGGCGCCGCTGACGCCGAAAGGCGAGAGCGCCTGGTTTGCGTTCCTCAACTTCAACAAGTCGAGCGTTATGCTGGATCGCTGGGATACCAGCGCATCCTCCCGCCTCACGGAACTGATCGAGTGCTGCGACATCCTGCTCGACGGCCGCGATATCGATGCGGCGGATTGTCCGCCCCTCGATCTCGCCGCCATCAAGGAGAAGCATCCCGGCCTGATCCATCTCGAAGCTGACTGGTTCGGCGATGTCGGCCCTTACGCCGGCTTTGCCGCGACCGACTCGACCATTCGCGCGCTGACCGGCCTGATCAAATTGGTGGGGCCGATCGAAGGGCCGCCGATGCACGCGCCGGATTTCCAGACCGGCATTTTGGCAGGGCTCTGGGGTTTCATCGCTGCGTCATCGTCGGTGCTCGGCCAGATGCAGGATGGGCGCGGGCGCGCGAGCCGCCTCAGCATCTTCGAATCCACCATCGCCGTGACCGAATACATCATGTTCGAGTCGTTTTCGCGCGGCGACGTCATGCGGCGGATCGGCGTCAATCGCTTCTGGCCGACCTTTCCCGTGGGCATCTATGAGACCAAGCAGGGCTGGCTCGGTGTCACCACGGTGACACCAGCGCAATGGCGCTCGTTCTGCGAGATGCTCGGACTGCTCGGGCTGCGCGACGATCCAAAGCTGTTCCTCGGCGTCGATCGATTGCAGCATGTCGAGGCAATCGAAGCCAAGTTCTTGCCCCGCCTGAAGCAGCGCACCGCGCAGGAATGGTTTGCCGAAGGGCTGAAGCGAAAGTCCCCGATCGTGCCGGTGCCCGAAATCGCCGAGCTGATCGCCGATGAGGAGAAGCAGGCGCGCGGCGCGATCGTTCCCGTCACGGTCGGCGAGGAGCGCGGTTTTTCCGCCGGCTCCATGCAGCGATTGACCGGCACGCCGCCGCGTCGTGGCGGCAAGGTTCCCGCCATCGGTGAGCAGCAACAGATCGAGGGCCCGCTGCGCGTGCCGCTGCCGGAGCAGAGCGGACCGAATCGCCTGCCGCTCGAAGGCATTCGCGTTGTCGACTTCTCGATGGGCTGGGCCGGCCCGATCTGCACCCGCACGCTCGCCGATCTCGGTGCCGACGTCATCAAGATCGAGGCGATCCAATATCCGGATTGGTGGCGCGGCGTCGACCGGCGGCCGGCCTATGTGCTGGAAAAGATGTACGAGAAGTCGGTGCGCTATTGCATCATGAACCGCAACAAGCGCGCCATCACGCTGGATTTGACGCGGCCGCAAGGGCTCAATCTTGCCAAGCGCCTGCTGGCGGATGCGGACCTCGTCGTCGACAATTACTCTGTCGAAGTGCTGCCGAAACTCGGCCTCAGCTATGACGTCCTGAGAAAACTCAACCCGAAGCTCGTGATGATGTCGATGTCAGCCTTCGGCGCGGGCAGCGTCCATCGCGATTGCCGCGCCTATGGCTCGACCTTGGAGCAAGGCTCGGGGCTGCCGAGTGTGGTCGGCGACGCCGGCGGGCCGCCGGTCATGAGCCATACCGCCTTTGGCGACGCCGTCGGCGGTCTCAATGGTTGCGCCGCCGTGCTCACCGCCTTGATCCATGCGAAGTTGACCGGCGAGGGCCAGTTCATCGATCTCGCGCAGATCGAGTGCATGATGCCGTTCGCCGCGCCCTGGATCATCGCGCACTCGATCGACGGCAAGCCGCCGACCAAATACGGCAACCGCCATCCGGATTTCGTGCCGCATGGCTGCTTCCGCTCTGCGGGCGAAGACAACTGGATCGTGATCGCGGTATCCAGCGATGCGATGTGGCTGAGGCTCGCAACGCTGCTCGGACGCGCCGACTGGGCCAGCGACGAGACGCTGAAGACGGCCGCCGGCCGGCGCTGGGTCGAAAGCGAAATCGAAGCGGCTATCGCAGCCTGGACCGCCGGGCGCGGTGCGGAAGAGGCGATGAACCTGCTGCAGACCGCGGGCGTTGCCGCCGGTGTCGCGCGGCTGCCGATCGATCTCCTGCACGATCCGCAACTGCAGGCGCGCGGCTTCATCCAGGAGGTCAACCGCGCTTTCATCGGAAAGCATCCGCAGCCGTCGATGCCGTTTCGTGAAAGCGCACACCCGTTCCCGATCCGGCGGATACCGCCGACGCTCGGCGAGCACAATTACGAGATTCTTTCCGGCATGCTCGGCTTGTCGGATGCCGAGATCGACCAGCTTGAGCGCGACGGCATCATCGGAACCGAGATGCTGATGGAAGAAGAACTCGTGAAGAAGAAGCAGGCGGCGGGTTGATGCCGGCGGCTGCACCAAGAAAGTGCCGATCGGAAGCCGCGGCCAGCGGTTCTGCGCCGCTAATGTCGGTGCGCGGCCTCGGCATCCGCTTCAAGACCTCGCTCGGCGTCTGGCAGGCGACGCGCAAGATCGACTTCGATATCGCGCCCGGCGAGCGCGTCGGCATCGTCGGCGAGAGCGGCTGCGGCAAGACCATCACCGGCCTTTCGATCCTGCGGCTTTTGCCGGGCAATCTCGCCGGCCTCGACGGCTCGATCCTGTTCGATGGCACAGATCTCGTCTCCAGCAGCGCGCGGGCGATGCGCGCGATCCGCGGACGTCGGATCGCCATGATCTTCCAGGAGCCGATGAGCGCGCTCGATCCCGTCTTCACCGTCGGCCACCAGATCGCCGAGACGCTGCGCGTTCATACCGGCGTCGGCAAGGAGGAGGCGAGGGCGAAGACGCTCGAGATGCTACGCCGGGTTGGCATCGCCTCGCCCGAGCGTCGGATCGACGACTACCCGCACCAGCTTTCCGGCGGCATGCGCCAGCGCGTGATGATCGCAGCCGCCTTGATCTGCGGCCCGCAGCTTCTGATCGCGGACGAGCCGACCACGGCGCTCGATGTCACCGTGCAGGCGCAGATCCTCGAATTGTTGCGCGAGCTCAGCGAGACCTCGAATACCGCGCTGATGCTGATTACCCATGATCTCGGCGTGGTCGCCGAGACCTGCACGCGGATGATCACGATGTACGCCGGCGAGGTGATCGAGGACGCCCCGGTCGACGAGGCGCTGGTGCGGCCGCTGCATCCCTACACCTCCGGCCTTTTGCGGTCGCTGCCGCACTTAAGCCCGCGTCACGGCCGGCTGCCGTCGATCCCGGGCCGGGTGCCCTCGATCGTCGACATGCCGAACGGCTGCCGCTTTCGCGCGCGCTGCGCCCATGCGGCACAGGGCTGCGAGGCCGAGCAGGAATTGCTCGACGCGGGAGGTGGACGCAAGGTGCGCTGCTGGCGTTTCCGCGAGCTCGATCTGCCGGGCGCGCTGCAGCACGCGGCGTCAGCGCCGATCGCCGCGATGGCCGGAACGCCATGATGCCGCTTGCTCCCGATATCACGCAGGACACCATCGTCTCGGTGCGCGACCTCGAAGTGCGCTTTCAGACCAGCGACCGCCGCGCCACCGTGAAGGCGGTCGACGGCGTCAATTTCGACGTCCGCCGCGGCGAGACCTTTGGGATCATCGGCGAATCCGGATCGGGCAAGACCACCATCGGCCGCGCCCTGATGTTCCTGCTGAAGCCGAGCGCGGGCGCCATCCGGCATGACGGAATCGATCCGCTCACGCTGCCGCGCAGGCAATTCCAGAGCCACCGCCGCGACTATCAGATCATTTTCCAGGATCCGAATGCGGCGCTTAATCCGCGCATGACCATCCTCTCGTCGGTATTGGAACCGCTCGACCTCGCGCGCGCCGGCACCAGCGCCGAGCGCGAGCGGCAGGCGAGGGAGGCGCTTGATCGTGTCGGCCTGCCGCAGGACGTCGGCGAGCGCTACCCGCACCAGCTTTCCGGCGGCCAGAAGCAGCGCGTGGTCATCGCCCGCGCTTTGACGCTGAAGCCGAAGCTGATCGTCTGCGACGAGGTGGTGGCCGCGCTGGATATGTCCATTCGCGGCGACGTGCTCAACCTCTTCGCCGACCTGCAGCGCGAACTCGGCCTCACCTATGTCTTCATCACCCACGACCTCGCGGTGGTCTCCCACATCAGCGAGCGCATTGCCGTGATGTATCTCGGCCGCTTCGTCGAGCTTGGGCCTACCGAGCGCGTCTCCGAGCATCCGCTGCATCCGTATACGCAGGCGCTGCTGTCGGCCGAGCCGCGGCCATTGCCGTCACACTTGCGTGAGGGCGGCCGCATCATGCTGCAGGGAGAAATTCCGAGCCCGATCGATCCGCCCTCGGGCTGCCGTTTCCGCACCCGCTGCCCCTACGCGCAGCCGCTCTGCGCCCAGAAGACGCCGGACTGGCGCGAGCTTCAACCGGACCATTGGGTTGCCTGCCACTTCGCCGAACATCCAAACTTTGCACCAAACTAACAAGAATTGCCGGGAGGAGATCACATGACAGAGATGACGCGACGCGAGGCTATCGCGCTGACATCGGCCGCGATTGCCGGCGTGACGCTCGGCGGCCGCGCATGGGCGGATGTCGCCCCGAAGCGCGGTGGCACCTTGCGCATCTCGGCGCCCGCCAATCCTTCGAGCCTCGATCCGGCAACCGGCGGCGCCGGCTCCGACCACGCCTTCCTGTTCACGATGTACGACACGCTGATCGAATGGGATTTCGAGACGCTGGCGCCCAAACCCGGCCTTGCCGAGAGCTGGAAGTTCACCGATCCGAACACCTTGGTGCTCAACCTCCGTGCCGGAGTCACTTTCCATGATGGCACGCCGCTCGATGCGGAAGCCGTGAAATTCAATCTTGAGCGCAACAAGAGTGACCAGAAATCCAACATCAAGGCCGATCTTGGCTCCGTGGCTTCGGTCGAGGTCACCAGCCCGACGCAGGTCACGCTGAAGCTGAGCACGCCCGACACCGCGCTTCCTCTCATCCTCTCCGACCGCGCCGGCATGATGGTCTCGCCATCAGCGCTGAAGGCGGCCGAAGGCGGTACTGTCGCGCGCAAGCCGGTCGGCGCCGGCGCCTATGGGTTCGTGAGCTGGGCGGACGGCGAGCGCATCGTCGTCAAGCGCAACGAGAAATACTGGAAGCCGAACCGTCCTCTTCCCGACGGCATCGAGTTTTCGATCATCCCGGAACTGACCACCGGCGCGCGCTCCGTCACCGCCGGACAGAACGACCTGATCTATCAACTGCCGCCGCGCCAGAAGGCGATCATCGAGCGCGCAAGCAGCATCAAGGTCGCGAACGGGCCGACGCTTTATGTTCTGCAGATCTTCCTGAACTGGGCCAAGCCGCCCTTCGACAATCCAAAGGTCCGCCAGGCCCTCAACTTTGCGATTGATCGCGTGTCCTTCGTGAAGGCGGCGCTCGCCGGGCTGGCGGAGCCCGCCTACATGAACCTGCCGAAGGCACATTGGGCCTATGACAAATCGGTCGCCGCGCTCTACCCCTACGATCCCGACAAGGCGCGCAAGCTGCTGGCGGAAGCCGGGTTCAAGGATGGCCTCACGCTCGATCTCCTCGGCTATCCCGATCAGGACTCGGTGCAGCGCCAGGAAATCCTGATCGAGCAGCTCAGGAAGGCGGGCATGACTGCACGCTTCGCCAACGCGCCGATCGCGGAAGCCTCCGCCGCGTTCTTCGCCAGCGAGAAGCGCGGCTCCGGCCTGCTGTCGGCATGGACCGGGCGGCCGGACCCGAGCCTGACTTATTCGCTGATGTTCACCAAGGACGCCTATTACAATGCCGGCCGTGCGCCGGTGCCGCCGGAGCTCGAGGCCGCGATCAAGGAATCGCGGGCGTCGGAAGATATCGAGCAGCGCCGAAAGGCCTTTGCCACCGTGCAGCGGCTGGTGATGGAGAACGCCTTCGTCGCACCGCTCGCTTTCCAGTACGAGCTGGTCGCGATGAACAAGAAGGTGCAGGGCTATCGGCCGAACCTTCTCGGCAAGCCGAAATACGACGACGTCTGGCTGGAGAGCTGAGGGAGATGGCGCGACGCAGTCCGGTCAAGGTCGTCGGCAGCCGCCTGTTGCAGGCGCTGCCCGTGATCGTGCTCGCGACCTTCATGGTGTTCGCGCTGTTGAAGCTCGTGCCGGGCGACATCGCGGTGACGCTGGCGGGCGACAACGCCTCGGATGCGCGCATCACCGAAATCCGCCACATCTACGGGCTCGACCGGCCGTTCCTGGTGCAATATGGCGTCTGGCTCGGCAACGTCATCCAGGGCGACCTCTCGCAATCTCTGTTGACGGGCGAGCAGGTCGCGACCTCGATCGGCCGCGCCTTTCCGAACACGCTTCTGATCGTGGTGATCGCGCTGCTCGTCGCGCTCTTGACCGGCATCCCCATGGGCGTGATCGCGGCGATCAAACCCAACGGCTGGGTCGACAAGGCCGTCAGTATGATCGCCTCGCTCGGCGTCGCCATTCCCGGTTTCTGGCTCGCGATGATCCTGGTCGCCGAAATCTCGCTCAGGCTCAACTGGCTGCCGGCGACCGGCGCCAAATCCCTCACCGCGTCTCCGATCGAGGCGATCAGGCACGCGCTGTTGCCGGGGATTGCGATCGCGGCCTACGGCATGGCCGAGGTGGCGCGGCAGCTTCGCGGCTCGCTCCTGGAAGTGCTGTCGTCGCAATATGTGCGGACCTTGCACGCCAAGGGGTTGTCGATGAGCCGCATTCTCTGGCAGCACGGGCTGAAGAATGTCAGCGTCAACCTCTTCACCATCATCAGCCTGCTCGTGAACCGGATGCTGGCCGCGACCGTCGTCATCGAGGCGGTGTTCGCCATTCCCGGTCTCGGCAGCCTGATCGTGCGCGGCGCGATCCAGCGCGATTTTCCGATCGTGCAGGGCGTCGTGTTCACGATGGTGATCGTGGTGATCCTGGTCAACCTGATCACCGATCTGCTCTGCGCCGCCATTGATCCGAGGATCGAGCAATGACCGACCTCGCGCTGGCCTCTCCGCGATTGCCCGCCAAGCCGACCCGGTCGCGGCGCTTCCTCCGTTGGCTCGCCGGTGATCTTCGGGCCGCGCTCGCGATCCTCGTGCTGCTGGTGCTCGTCATCGTCGCGATCGGCGCACCCTGGATCGCGCCCTATTCGCCGACCGCGCAGGACGTCAACAACATGCTGGCGCCGCCGGGTCCGGCGCATCTGCTCGGCACCGACGATCTCGGCCGCGACATCTTCAGCCGCCTAATCTACGGTGCGCCGGCGACCGTCTATGCCAGCGTGCTGGCCGTGTGTGTCGCAGTTGCGATCGGCCTGCCGGTCGGGCTTGTCACCGGCTTCTTCGGCGGTTGGACCGACGACATCATCAGCCGGATCATCGACACCTTCCTGTCGTTCCCGGCGATCGTGCTGGCGATTGCGGTGACCGGTGCGCTCGGTATCGGGCTCACCAACGGCATGATCGCGGTCGGCATCGTGATGTTCCCGGCGCTGGCCCGCATCGTCCGAGCGCGGACGCTGGTGGTGCGGCAGGAACTTTATGTCGATGCCTCCAGGTGTTTCGGCGCGCCGGCCTGGCATATCCTGTGGCGGCACGTGCTGCCGAACACGCTGCAGCCCGTCATCGTGCAGGTGACGCTGCTGCTGGCCGCCGCGCTGCTGGCGGAAGCCAGCCTCAGCTTTCTCGGCCTCGGCATCCAGCCGCCGAACCCGAGCTGGGGCGCGATGCTGGCGCGCGCCTACCAATATATGGAGATCGCGCCGGAGCAAATGTATGCGCCCGGGCTCGCCATTCTGGTGGTCTCCCTGGCCTTCAACGCGCTCGGAGAGTCCTTGCGCATCGTGCTCGATCCGACCATGAAGGATCGCTAGCTCTTTTGTCGACGGAAACGTTCATGCCTTTCAAGAAATTGCTGATCGCCAATCGGGGCGAGATTGCCATCCGTATCGCCCGCGCTGCAGGCGAAAGCGGGCTTGCCACCGTTGCTATCTATCCGGCCGATGATGCGACGTCGCGGCATGTCCGTGCGGCCGACGAAGCGCAGGAGATTCCGGGCCGCGGCGCGCGCGCCTATCTCGATATCGAAGCGGTGATCGGCGCCGCCAAGGCTGCGAAATGCGACGCGCTGCATCCAGGTTACGGCTTCCTCAGCGAGAACGCGGCGCTGGCGCGGCGCTGCGCGGAGGAGGGGATCACGTTTGTCGGCCCGTCGCCGGAAGCGCTGGAACTGTTCGGCGACAAGGCGAAAGCCAAGGCGCTGGCGAAAAGCTGCGGCGTGCCGATCATTTTGGGCACCAGCGGCCCGACCAGCCTTGAAGAGGCCAAGGCATTCTTCGCCTCACTCGGCCCCGGCGGCGCCGTCATGGTCAAGGCGATCGCCGGCGGCGGCGGGCGCGGCATGCGCATCGTCGACGACGCTGCCAAGCTCGAACAGGCCTATGCGCGCTGCCAGTCCGAGGCCAAGGCCGCCTTCGGCAATGACGGCGTCTATGTCGAGCGATTGATCCGAAAAGCGCGTCATATCGAGGTGCAGATCATCGGCGACCGCTCCGGCCAGATCAGCCATTTGTGGGAGCGGGAATGCACGATCCAGCGGCGCAACCAGAAACTGATCGAGGTGGCGCCAAGCCCGTCGCTGAGTGACGCGCTGCGCTCGCGCATCATCGAAGCCGCAGCGAGGCTCGCGGCCGCTGCGCGCTACGACAATCTCGGCACTTTCGAATTCCTTGTCGACGACGACGCCCGTGAAGGCGCGGGCGACTTCGCCTTCATCGAGGCCAATCCGCGATTGCAGGTCGAGCACACCGTCACCGAGGAGGTGCTCGGCATCGATCTCGTGAAGGCGCAACTCGCCGTCGCTTCGGGCGCGACGCTGGCCTCGCTCGGTCTCGCGCAGGCTGCGGTTCCGTCGCCGCGCGGCTACGCGATGCAGCTCCGCGTCAACATGGAGGTGATGAACGAGAAGGGCGAGACCAAGCCGACCGGCGGGACGCTGTCGGTGTTCGACCTGCCGTCGGGCCCGGGTGTGCGGGTCGATACCTTCGGCTACACCGGCTACAGGACCAGCGCCGCTTTCGATTCACTATTGGCAAAAGTCATCGTGCATTCGCCGAGCGCGAACTGGGCCGAAGTGGTGCAGAAGGCGCTGCGCGCTCTGCGTGAATTCCGCATCGGCGGCGTCGCCACCAATATCCCGTTCCTCGGTGCGATCCTTGCGCATCAGGATTTTGCCGCCAACCGCGTCAGCACCAATTTCATTGATGCGCATGCCGGCTCGCTGGTCGCCGCGGCGAAGGAGGCCGATGAACCGGTGCTGGTCGAAGTGAATGGCGGAGCCGGTACGGTTGCTGGACCGTCGACGAGCGAATCCGGCCCGGAAGGCTCGGTCGCCGTCCCGGCGCCGCTGCAGGGCACCATCGTCGCGATCGATGTCGCCGAGGGCGATCTGGTCCGTCCCGGCCAGCAGATCGCCGTGCTTGAATCCATGAAGATGGAGCATCTCGTCACCGCGCCGCATGGCGGCAGGGTGACCAAGGTCGCGGGCGGCGTCGGCGTCACGCTGATGCATGGCGAGGCGATCCTGTTCCTCGAGCCCGCCGAGGTCGACATCCACCATGTCGCGGAGGAGGCGGAGATCGACCTCGACTACATCCGCCCCGATCTCGCCGAAGTAATTGCGCGTCATGCGATCACGCTGGATGAGAACCGGCCGGCTTCGGTCGAGCGCCGGCGCAAGACCAACCAGCGCACCGCGCGCGAGAATGTCGCCCACCTCGTCGACGAAGGCTCCTTTGTCGAATATGGCGCGCTCGCGATTGCCGCCCAGCGCCGCCGGCGCAAGATCGACGATCTCATCCACAACACGCCGGCCGACGGCCTGATCACCGGCGTCGCCACCGTGAACGCCGGCAAGTTCGGCGCGGAAGCCGCGCGCTGCATGGTGATCGCCTACGACTACACCGTGCTCGCGGGCACGCAGGGTCATATGAACCACAAGAAGATCGACCGCATGCTCTCGCTGACCGAGCAGTGGCGATTGCCCTTGGTGTTCTACGCTGAGGGCGGCGGCGGGCGCCCTGGTGATACCGACCGGCTCGGCATGACTGGGCTCGACGGCCCGTCCTTCGTGCAGTTCGCGCGGCTCTCAGGCCTCGTCCCCGTCATCGGCGTGGTCTCCGGCTATTGCTTTGCCGGCAACGCCGCGATGCTCGGCTGCTGCGATGTCATCATCGCGACGAAGAATGCGTCGATCGGCATGGGCGGGCCGGCGATGATCGAAGGCGGCGGGCTCGGCATCTATCATCCGGCCGAGGTCGGCCCGGTGTCGTTCCAGGCGCCGAACGGCGTCATCGACATCCTGGTGGAAGATGAAGCGGAAGCGACCACTGTCGCGCAAAAATATCTGTCCTATTTCCAAGGCACCGTCAGCGACTGGAAGGCGCCGGACCAGCGGCTGCTCCGCCGCGCGATCCCGGAAAACCGGTTGCGTGTCTACGACATCCGCAAGGTGATCGATCTGCTCTCCGACGAGGGCTCGGTGCTCGAGATCCGCCGCGACTTCGGCGTCGGGATGATCACCGCTTTCATCCGTATCGAAGGCAGGCCTTTCGGCCTGATCGCCAACAATCCGAAACATCTCGGCGGCGCGATCGATGCGCCGGCCGGCGACAAGGCTGCGCGCTTCATGCAGCTTTGCGATGCCTTCGACATCCCGATCATCTCGCTCTGCGACACGCCCGGTTTCATGGTGGGACCTGAAGCCGAGAAGACCGCGATCGTGCGTCACGTCTCGCGCATGTTCGTCACTGGCGCGAGCCTCACCGTGCCGTTGTTCGGCATCGTGCTGCGCAAAGGCTATGGCTTAGGGGCGCAATCCATGATCGGCGGCGGCTTCCATGCCTCCTTCTTCACCGTGGCGTGGCCGACCGGCGAGTTCGGCGGCATGGGCCTGGAAGGTTACGTGCGGCTCGGCTTCCGCAAGGAGATGGAAGCGATCGAGGATCCGGTCGAACGCGAAAAATATTACCAGGCCAAGGTCGCCGAGCTCTATGCCAACGGCAAGGCGGTCTCGATCGCTTCCGTGCTCGAGATCGACGAGGTGATCGATCCCGCGCAAACCCGCCACTGGATCATGTCCGGCCTGCGCTCGGTGCCGAAGCCTCAGCCGCGCACCCACCGCAAGCGCCCCTGCGTCGATGCGTGGTAGCGAAGGCTGTCTGCACACCGGTGTCGTCCCGGGCTTGACCCGGGACCCATAACCACAGGCGGATGTGATGCGCAAAGCTGCAACCGCTTGCTCGCGCCACAACCCGCATCGGTGGTTGATGGGGTGGACGGCCCCCTACGGCATCAGTTGTGCCAGAATGAGGTTGTCGAAATCTCAAACGAGGGAGCCGTCCGTGACGCAGATTATCCGCATTGGAATGGATACGTCGAAGCATATT
>NZ_JBVAPG010000589.1:0-260 GCF_055413685.1 Bradyrhizobium sp. LeoA1Lang
TGGGGATTGTCGGTGCTCACCGCTGCCGAGCGGCGCGATCTACTCGAAGTCCTCGAGGACCGCCATGGCCGCGCCTCCACCATCGTAACCAGCCAACTCCCTGTGGACACATGGCACGAAGTTATCGGAGACCCAACCTACGCCGACGCCGTCCTCGATCGCCTCGTCCATAACGCTCACCGCCTCCAGCTGGCCGGCGAAAGCATGCGAAAACGCAACGCCAAAACCATCACCCTTGACGAGCAGCCAGAACGCTGACT
>NZ_JBVAPG010000590.1:0-259 GCF_055413685.1 Bradyrhizobium sp. LeoA1Lang
CAGATGCCGACACAACCAGTGACAGCAATTTCGATCGCCACGCGCTGGCGTCCATTCTGGCGCTCGCCACGATGGATGGTGGTCTTCTTTCCGAGAAGGTCGGTCTGTCAAGCCATGAGCTGGCGGCGTTGCTGGAGCAGTACTTCCCGTCGGTTCGGATGAACGCCGAGGAGTTGCTCTTGCGTTTCAAGCGCAATGAGAGCGATGAGGGCGCAATGTTGCGTGATCTCCTGCTCGCGCAACGCTCGACCGAAGGGGA
>NZ_JBVAPG010000591.1:0-259 GCF_055413685.1 Bradyrhizobium sp. LeoA1Lang
TCAAGCTGGCCGCGCTCCGCCAGAATGCCTGCGTGGAGGACGTCGATTTGCGCACGCCGCGGGGGATCGACCGGGCCGTCTTCGCCAAGCTCGTCAGCGGCGACTGGATCGATCGCCACGAGAATTTTCTTCTAACCGGAGCGACCGGATTGGGCAAAAGTTGGTTAGCCTGTGCCCTCGGCCACAAGGCCTGCCGCGACAATCGCTCGGTTCTCTATCATCGCGTCCCAAGATTGTTCGAAGCGTTGGCGCTCGCGCG
>NZ_JBVAPG010000592.1:0-259 GCF_055413685.1 Bradyrhizobium sp. LeoA1Lang
AACCGCATCCGCTCTTCCACGGTACAGGTCTCCTTCCACCCCATCGGCAAGGTCCTCCTTGCCGACCAGTTGACCTGTTACCCATGTCGCCGGTCTATTCTGTTACCCATGTAGCCGGTCAGGACCACCCGGTCCCTTCTCCCCTTGTGGGAGAAGGTGGCGCGAAGCGCCGGATGAGCGACTATCTGGATTGTCAAGTTGCATTGGCGTAAGCGGCACGCGCCTCGCGTGCTTTGGCGTTGAGGCGGACCAGGAGCTT
>NZ_JBVAPG010000593.1:0-259 GCF_055413685.1 Bradyrhizobium sp. LeoA1Lang
TGGGGACAACGCTGCGCGTTGCCCCCAGGGTCCACAGCCCCAGCAACAGCAGACCTGAACGAAACGAGAATTGTGTTACCCATGTCGTCGGTTTGAAGTGTTACCCATGTCGCCGGTTGCTCACGCGCATACAATGCGCGACGGATGAGCGACTATCTGGATTGTCAAGTTGCATTGGCGTAAGCGGCACGCGCCTCGCGTGCTTTGGCGTTGAGGCGGACCAGGAGCTTACGGGCGAGCGCAATGCGAATGACCATTT
>NZ_JBVAPG010000594.1:0-257 GCF_055413685.1 Bradyrhizobium sp. LeoA1Lang
TCCACCAGCGCCAGCGGATGCTTGTTGCCTTGGCCGTCAACCCCGATCGCGGCGACCAGCACGAGATCGTCGCCGAGATGCAGCCCGTCGATTTGGACCACCAGAAGGTCGAGCGCGGACAGATCGGCAGCCATGAAGTCGGCCAGCCGCGCCGCCGACAGCGCCACGAACCTCCGCGAGGCCGCCGACTTCGAAACTCCCGATCCGGGTGGTGCCGGCACGTCACCCTCAGGCAGCCGGACAGCGCGGCCGAACCG
>NZ_JBVAPG010000595.1:0-257 GCF_055413685.1 Bradyrhizobium sp. LeoA1Lang
CGACGGCTGGCAGACCCTCGCCAGCAAGCCCATTGCTCAGCCGGTTGATCTTGCCGCCTGAGCAGATATCATCCGTTCACCGGAGACTCGCGACGGACAAATTCCAACCAAGTTCGCGACGGCACCCAAGACTAGGTCGCGTGGACAGTTATCTTAGCCAGAGCAGAGTTGCGGCGATAGCGACGACAGCGAAGTAATTTCGTGCGGTTTTTTCGTAGCGCGTAGCAACGCGCCTGAAACGCTTCAGTTTCGAGAAG
>NZ_JBVAPG010000596.1:0-256 GCF_055413685.1 Bradyrhizobium sp. LeoA1Lang
GATGCTGACGGGGATCCGCGACGGACTGATCGCCCGGCGCACCCAGCTGAGCAATGCGATCCGCGGCTACGCCGCCGAGTTCGGCCTGATCGCCGCCAAGGGGGTGGACAAGATCGAGCCGCTGTTGGCGCGGATTGCGCAGGACGAGAATCTTCCGGAGCTGGCGCGTGAGCTGTTCGTGGTGCAGGGGCGTGAATACGCAAGGCTCGGGACCGAGCTGAAGGAGATCGAGGCCAAGCTGTTGGCCTGGCACCGG
>NZ_JBVAPG010000597.1:0-255 GCF_055413685.1 Bradyrhizobium sp. LeoA1Lang
GCATCCCGCCCGTCGTTCTTGTTCCGCTGCACGTAGGGCTTCACCAGTTGCGGGGCCATCAGCTTCACCTCGTGGCCGAGCTTGGAAAGCTCCCGCGCCCAATATTGCGAAGCCCCGCAAGCCTCCAGCCCGATCACCGTCGGCGGCAACTTGGCGAAATACTCCAGCACCTGCTTGCGCGACAGCCGCTTGCGCAACACCACCTTCTCGGCCGCATCAACCCCATGCAACTGAAAAATATGCTTCGACGTATCC
>NZ_JBVAPG010000598.1:0-255 GCF_055413685.1 Bradyrhizobium sp. LeoA1Lang
CGGTGCGGGCATCGCAGCGGCTTGCGCCGCCGCCTGGGCCTGCTCCAGCGCCTTGAGCTGGTCACGCACCAGCATCAGCCGGGCATGCTCGCGCTTCACTTCGGCCAGAAGCTGCGGCGGCAACGGCCGCCCTTGCCAGTCCCGCTGCTGCTCCAGCCAGGCGAGCCAGTTGCGCCGTCGCAGGGCCCCGACCGCCAGACCCAGCAGACGCAGCAGCGCCTTCATCCGGTTGGTATGGGCGGTCTGCTCCGTCAC
>NZ_JBVAPG010000059.1:0-48823 GCF_055413685.1 Bradyrhizobium sp. LeoA1Lang
GCATCCCATCTTGGCCAGCGATCATCCGATCGCATCAAACAGGCCGGACATATGGATGCAAGCGATCCGATCACCTCAAAAGCTCTTGTGCCACGGGGGCCGTCCACATATGGGTCCCCGCCTTCGCGGGGGACGACAGTGAGTGTGTGGCGCGCTGTTTCGCCGCAACGGCCCTCGCAAACAACGATAAAGGAAACACCATGGAAATTGGATTCATCGGCCTCGGGAACATGGGTTTCCCGATGGCGCGCCGGCTGGTCGAGGCCGGGCATCAACTTACCGTGTTCGATACGCGCAAGGAGGCCGTCGAGCGACTGACCGCGCGCGGCGCGCTAGCCGCGTCCTCGCCCAAGGAGATCGCCGACCGGGTCGAGACCGTGATGGCGAGCCTGCCTTCGCTGCAGGCCTCGCTCGAGGTCGCGACCAGCGCCGGCGGCGTGATCGAGGGCAAGCGCGTCAAGCGCTTCGTCGATCTCTCAACCGTCGGCTCGCAAATGGCGGTACGCATCCACGGCCTGCTGGCGAAGCGCAACATCGTGCAGATCGACAGCCCCGTCAGCGGCGGTGTCGGCGGTGCCGAAAAAGGAACGCTGGCGGTGATGGTCTCCGGTCCGCGTGCGGACTACGAGGCGCTGAAACCGGCGCTCGACGTGATCGGCAAAGTGTTCTTCATCGGCGAGAAGCCGGGCTCGGGGCAGACGATGAAGCTCGCCAATAATTTCCTGTCGGCGACTGCAATGGTTGCGACCTCGGAAGCGGTGGTGATGGGCGTGAAGTCCGGGCTCGATCCGGCCGTGATGATCGATGTCATCAATGCGGGCTCGGGCATGAATACGGCGAGCCGCGACAAGTTTCCGCGCTCGGTGCTGCCGCGCACGTTCGATTTCGGCTTCGCCACCGGCTTGATGGTGAAGGACGTGCGGCTGTGCGTGGAAGAGATGAAGTCGCTCGGCCTGTCGATGGAAGTCGCCGAAGCCGTCGGCCGCCTCTGGGAAACCGTGATCCGCGAAACGGGCGCGGAGTCCGACTTCACCTCCGCGATCAAGCCGATCGAGAAAGCGGCGGGCGTCGTGGTCGGTGGCGCAAAGGGCAGTCACGCGGCGAAGTGAACTGTCGAAGTAAGATGTCATCCCGGGGTAGCTGTCGTCCCGGGCTTGCGCGCCGCGGCGAAGCCTCTTGGCGAAGCCTCTTGGCGAAGCCGGGACCCGGAACCCATAACCACAGGGTTTGGCGACGTGCGAATCTGCAACCACTTGCTCGCACCAAACACCATCCTGTGGTTATGGGTCCCCGCCTTCGCGAGGACGACACCGAGCAAGGTGACGCTCAAATCGAAAAGTAAAAACCGCCATAGTCAAGAAGAAAGACCGCCTCGCGGCGGTCTTTGCGATTTCCACGAAGATGTTTTGTGTCGGTCGCTTTTGTGGCCCCCAACAGCGCAAGCGCTATTTCGAGTTGCGACGGCGCCTGACGTACCAATAGACGCCTGCAGCGACGAGGAAGGGAAGTCCTGCGCCCGCGAGCGGGCCGGGCGCGCCACGATACGTTCCCTGGCCGACATAGGTGTAGACTTGGTCGGGAGGGAAGAACAGCGTGGCCGTGAAGTACACACCGGCGGGCACCGCCGCCGCCATCAAGAGGAAAATCGCGAGAACCCAGCCTGGCAATGACATTGTTACACCCCACACAGCCGTATTTGATAATATTAATCTCACTCGAATTTAAATACCTGTCAACGGAGATTTAATATTTAAATGGCAGGCATGCGAAAATGACGCAGGGACAGGGACCAAAAAGCAAAAATACTATGCGCTGTCCGAGACTTATCGGTTACATCGAGAGTCCGCGGATGCCGCTCCGCGGCTGTGGGATGGTGTGATCACCGTTTTGTTAAGGCGAAGCTACCCAGGCGCGCCCCGTCAGAGCTCAAAACGGCTCCTCAGGCTTCCGTACTCCACCGGGAATTCGCCCGGGAGGCCTGGTTATTGAAAATTTCCGCTGTCGCGCGGATTTTCCGATCGTTAAACTGAATTATACAAGCTGTTAAATCGCGACGGCGTTTAAATGAATTAATTCCCGATCGCCGCTCACAGCCACGGCGCGGACTTGTCCATCGCGATCAGCGCCTCGACCTCGACCCGCGGGCGCACGACGGCATACTGATCGTCCTTGACCAGCACTTCCGGCACCAGGGGCCTGGTGTTGTAGCTGCCGGACTGCACCGCGCCGTAGGCGCCGGCGGTCATGATGGCCAGGAGATCGCCGGGCTTGGGCTCGGGCAGCGAACGGTCGAGCGCGAGATAGTCGCCGCTTTCGCAGACCGGGCCGACCACGTCGGCAACCATCATGGGCGCGTCTTTCTTGGCCTGCCGCACCGGCAGGATGTCGTGATGCGCTTCGTACAGCGTCGGCCGGATCAGGTCGTTCATCGCGGCATCGATGATGACGAAGTTCTTGGCATCGCCATGCTTCACATAGATCACGCGGGTGACCAGGATGCCGGCATTGCCGACGATCATCCGCCCCGGCTCGAACATCAGCGTGCAGCCGAGGTTATGCGTCACGCGCTTGACCATCGCGGCATAGGCGTCCGGCGCCGGCGGCGCCTCGCGGTCCATGTAATAGGGAATGCCGAGGCCGCCGCCGAAATCGATATGCGAGATGTTGTGGCCGTCGGCGCGCAAGGTCTGGACGAATTCGGCAAGGATCCGGAACGCGGTCTCCATCTTGCTGAGATCGGTGATCTGGCTGCCGATATGCATGTCGGCCCCTCGCACCTCGATGCCCGGCAGCTTCGCGGCGCGGGCATAGACGTCTCTCGCACGGGAGATCGGGATGCCGAACTTGTTCTCGGACTTGCCGGTCGAGATCTTGGCATGCGTGCCGGCATCGACGTCGGGATTGACGCGCACCGAAATGCGCACGGTCTTACCCATCTCGGCCGCAAGGCGCGACAACAGCTCGAGCTCGGGCTCGGATTCGATGTTGATGCAGAGGATGTCGGCGGAAAGCGCGGCGCGCAGCTCGGCCTCGGTCTTGCCGACGCCGGAGAAGACGATCTTCGACGGCGGGATGCCGGCGGCGAGCGCCCGCTTCAATTCGCCGCCCGAGACCACGTCGGCTCCGGCGCCGAGCTTTGCCAAGGTGCGCAGGACCGATTGGTTGGAATTGGCCTTCATGGCGTAGCAGACGAGCACCTTCTCGCCGGCGAAGGCTTCGGTGAACACCCGGTAATGGCGCTCCAAGGTCGCAGTCGAATAGCAATAGAACGGCGTGCCCACGATCTCGGCAAGCTTGGACAGGTCAACCGCTTCGGCGTGCAGCACGCCGTCGCGATAGTCGAAATGATTCATGGCGCGCTCAGTCGAGAAGCGGATCGAGGACGAAGGATCGCTGGCGACCCTTGGCCGCGGCCGGCGGCGCATCCGTTCCGTAGTTCGGATTGAACAGGCTGGGCTCGGCTGCCCGCCGGGTCTCGGTATCGCCGTCCGGCGCGGCCGGCGTCTGCGCCGAGCTCGCGGTCGGCGGCAGGTCGAGCGGTCCCTTGCGTCCGCAGCCGCCAAGCGTCAGCGCGGCAACGCCGACAAGGATGAGAGCCCATCCCGACCGGGTCAGGCGGTGGTTACTGGTCACGACGAAATCCCCAATGCGGGCCGCACCATACAAACATTGATTTGCTCTGGCGAGCCCCCGGATAACCATGAGATTGCAGCGAAATTTGTCGTTCAGCCCAATTTTCGCTGTTTTTCCAGCCGCTTTGCCCAGGCCTTCGCCTGGGAAAGCACATTCCTAGGCGCGGTGCCGCCGTAGCTGGTGCGGCTTTTCACCGATGATTCGACCGACAGCACTTTCAGCGCGTCGGCGGTGATCTTCGGCTCGACCTCCTGCATCGCGGTCAGCGGCAGCTCGTGGAGGGCGACGCCCCGCTCCGAGGCCAGCGCCACGATGCGGCCGGTGACGTGATGGGCCTCGCGGAACGGCATTTTCAGGGTCCGCACCAGCCAGTCGGCGAGGTCGGTGGCGGTGGCATAGCCCTCGCCGGCCGCGGCTTTCATCCGCCCTTCGTCGGGCACGAGGTCTTCGACCATGCCGGTCATGGCGCGGATCGCGAGCGAGAGCGCTGCAAAGGCTTCCATCGCGCCCTGCTTGTCCTCCTGCATGTCCTTCTGATAGGCGAGCGGCAGGCCCTTCATCACGATCAGGAGCGCGGTGAGCGCACCGATCACCCGGCCGGTCTTGGCGCGCACCAGTTCCGCCGCATCCGGATTGCGCTTCTGCGGCATGATCGAGGAGCCGGTGGTGAACTTGTCGCTGAGCCGCACCAGGCCAACCAGCGGCGAGGTCCAGACCACGATCTCCTCGGCGAAGCGCGACAGGTGCACGGCCGTGATCGCGGCGGCCGACAGGGTTTCCAGGACAAAATCGCGGTCGGAGACGGCATCGAGCGAATTTGCCATCGGGCGGTCGAAACCGAGCGTTTTTGCCGTCGCGGCCCGGTCGATCGGGAATGAGGTGCCGGCGAGTGCGGCGGCGCCGAGCGGCGATTCGTTCAGCCGCTTGCGGGCGTCAGCGAAGCGGCCGCGGTCGCGCGCCGCCATCTCGACATAGGCCAGCAGGTGATGCCCGAAGGTCACGGGCTGGGCGGTCTGCAAATGGGTGAAGCCGGGCATCACGGTTGCCGCATGTTCCAGCGCGCGGTCGACCAGCGCCTGCTGGAACGCGGCCAGCGCCGCATCCACCTCGTCGATGGCGTCGCGGACATAGAGGCGGAAGTCGGTCGCGACCTGATCGTTGCGAGAGCGCGCGGTGTGCAGCCGGCCGGCGGCCGGGCCGATCAACTCCGACAGCCGGCTCTCGACGTTCATATGGATATCTTCGAGCGCGCGCTTGAAATCGAACGACCCCTTGTCGATTTCTGACAAAATCGTGTCTAGACCTTTGCCGATATTTTTCGCATCAGACGCGGTGATAATGCCTTGCGCGGCGAGCATCGCGGCGTGGGCCTTGGACGCGGCAATGTCCTGGGCATAAAGGTGACGATCGACGTCGATGGAGACGTTGATTTCCTCCATGATCGCGTCGGGACGTTCGGAGAACCGCCCGCCCCACATCTTGTTGCTCATGATTGCTTGCTCACGACTTCTTCAAACTTCAGGCCTGCCCTTGATCGCCCGACCGTCAAAACCGACCGGCCACCGGCGCTGGCCCTGCTTAGCCATATCTGACGCGGAATGACAAACGATATGCCCGAAACTCCCCCGTCCCGTGGCGCCGCGCGCCGGATCCCGCTCGTAATCGGCGCAGTGCTGGTCGGCGCGCTGATCGGCTATGCCGGCGTCTCCGGATTTGGCGGGCTGATGCGGCGCGGCCCGGCCGGCGACCCGGCCTGCAGCGGCGCGGTCGATCTGGCGAAGAAGCTCACCCCGCTGGCGCAGGGCGAACTCGCCGCGCTGACGATGGCGACAAAGCCCGTGCGGGTCCCGGACCTCGCCTTCGAGGACGCCGAGGGCAAGCCGAGGAAGCTGTCCGACTGGCGCGGCAAGACCGTGCTGGTGAACCTCTGGGCCACCTGGTGCGTGCCCTGCCGCAAGGAGATGCCGGCGCTGGACGCGCTGCAGGCCAAGCTCGGCAGCAAGGATTTCGAGGTGGTGGCGATCAACATCGACACCCGTGACTTCGACAAGCCGAAGAATTTCCTGAAAGACGCCAACCTGACCCGGCTCGGCTATTTCAGCGACGCGAAAGCCAAGGTTTTCCAAGATCTTAAGAGCATAGGCAAGGCGCTTGGGATGCCGACCTCGATGCTGGTCGACGGCAACGGCTGCGAAATCGCGACCATCGCGGGGCCCGCAGAATGGGCGAGCGACGATGCGGTGAAGCTGATCACGGCCGCCGTGCAGCCGGCCGCGGCGGGGATTTAGGCCACGACGTTCAGGTTGCCGCCGACGCCCGGCGCCAGATTGGCCGTCGACGGCGCGCCCAGCAGGGTCTGGACCGCGGATTTCTCGGCGTCCGCATTGGATTTGATGATCGAGGTCTGAATCTGCGACTGCAGGCCGCCGGCCTGCATGGCCAGAATGCCCGAGACCATGCTCATCATGTCCATACGCGGTACTCCCCAATTCGGGCGCACTATAGGCGGCGGGGGTTAATGAATGCTTCCCCGCGTGCCCGGGACACGGTGCGTAGGATGGGTAGAGCGAAGCAAAACCCATCATTCAGGCCGCTTGCTTCATCGCGATGGGTTTCGCTTCGCTCTACCCATCCTACGGCTTCCGGAGCAGCTAGCGCGTCGGGACTGGTTTTTCGCCGCGGTAGTCGTAGAAACCGCGCTGGGTCTTGCGGCCGAGCCAGCCGGCCTCGACGTATTTCACCAAGAGCGGGCACGGCCGGTATTTTGAATCCGCGAGCCCCTCATGCAGCACCTGCATGATCGACAGACAGGTGTCCAGCCCGATGAAATCGGCGAGTTCCAGCGGGCCCATCGGATGGTGGGCCCCTAACTTCATGGCCGCGTCGATCGCCTCGACATTCCCGACGCCCTCATAGAGCGTGTAGATCGCCTCGTTGATCATCGGCAGCAGGATGCGGTTGACGATGAAGGCCGGAAAATCCTCCGATACCGCGACCTGCTTGCCGAGCTTGCCGACGAACGTCTTGGCAGCGTCGAAGGTCGCATCATCAGTGGCGATGCCGCGGATCAGCTCGACCAACTCCATCAGCGGCACCGGATTCATGAAATGAATGCCGATGAAGCGCTCGGGGCGATCGGTGGAGGCAGCGAGCCGCGTGATCGAGAGCGAGGAGGAGTTGGAGGCGACGATCGCCTCCGGCTTCAGGATCGCACAGAGATCGTGGAAGATCTTGCGCTTGGTCTCTTCCTTCTCGACCGCGGTCTCGATCACAAGATCGCAATCCGCCAGTTCGTCGAGGCTTTCGGTCGCGACGATCCGGGACAGCGCCTGCTTACGCTGCTCCTCGGTGATGGACTTCTTGGCCACCTGGCGCGACAGATTGCCGTTGATGGTTGCGAGCGCCGATTTCACGCGATCGGCGGAAATGTCGTTGAGCAGCACGTCGAAACCCGCAAGCGCCGCCACATGGGCAATGCCGTTACCCATCTGGCCCGAGCCGATCACGCCGACCTTCTTGATTGCGACCGTCATGTTGTCATCCACCGGGACAGCGCGTCCATCGCGCCTAGCCCAAGTCCCTCCCCAATATCCGACAAGTCTTACGTTTGTGCATGACCTTTTCCTAAACCGGCGCCCACTTAGCGCCAACGCGGCGCTCCGGGTAGAGATCATGCTTCGGCGAGAGGGTACCTGCTTCGCCGGAAAACGCCATTCAAAAACAGAACACCGGCCGGGGCTGAACCATCCGGCCGGTGTTCTCTTTGCTTATTTTCCGAGCTTGCCGAGCGCTTCGGTGAGCTCCGGAACCGCCTGGTAGAGGTCGGCGACGAGGCCGTAATCGGCGACCTGGAAGATCGGCGCGTCCTCGTCCTTGTTGATCGCGACGATCACCTTGGAGTCCTTCATGCCGGCCAGATGCTGGATCGCGCCGGAGATACCGACCGCGACATAAAGTTCCGGCGCCACCACCTTGCCGGTCTGGCCAACCTGCCAGTCGTTCGGGGCATAGCCGGCATCGACCGCGGCGCGCGAGGCGCCAACGCCGGCACCAAGCTTGTCGGCCAGCGGTTCGATGTACTTGGCGAAATTCTCCCGGCTCTGCATGGCGCGGCCGCCGGAGACGATGATCTTGGCCGAGGTGAGCTCCGGACGGTCGCTCTTGGCGACCTCCTCGCCGAGGAAGCTGGAGAGACCGGGATCGGCCGCAGCCGCCACCGTCTCGACCGGCGCGCTGCCGCCCTCGCCCGCCGCCGCGAAGGTCGAGGTGCGGACCGTGATCACCTTTTTGGCGTCCTTGGACTTCACCGTCTGGATCGCGTTACCGGCATAGATCGGACGCTCGAAGGTATCAGGCGCGACCACCTTGATGATCTCGGAAACCTGCATGACGTCGAGCAGGGCCGCGACGCGCGGCATCACGTTCTTGAAGCGCGAGGTCGCGGGCGCGACGATCGCATCATAAGACGGCGCTAGCGAGACGATCAGCGCGGCAAGCGGCTCGGCGAGATCGTGGGCATAGGCCTCGCCTTCAGCGACCAGCACCTTCTTGACGCCGGCGAGCTTCGCCGCCGTTTCGGCCGCGGCCTTGGTGCCCGCCCCGCCGCCGGCGACCAGCACATGCACGTCGCCGCCCAACTGGCTGGCGGCGGTCAGCGCCTTGTTGGTGACGTCCTTCAGCTTCTCGTGTTCGTGTTCGGCAATCAGCAATGTCGTCATTTAGAGAACCCCGGCTTCGGTCTTGAGCTTCGACACCAGTTCGGCGACGTCCTTGACCTTGACGCCCGCCTTGCGGCCTGCCGGTTCCGAAGTCTTGAGGATTTCGAGATGCGGCGTGAGATCGACGCCGTAATCGGCGGCGTTCTTGTCGTCGATCGGCTTCTTCTTCGCCTTCATGATGTTGGGCAGCGAGGCGTAGCGCGGCTCGTTGAGGCGGAGGTCGGTGGTGACGATCGCCGGGCCCTTCAGCTTCACGGTCTGCAGGCCGCCGTCGACTTCGCGCGTCACCTTGAAGTCAGAACCTTCGACCTCGAGCTTGGAGGCGAACGTCGCCTGCGACCAGCCGAGCAGCGCGGCCAGCATCTGGCCGGTCTGGTTGCTATCGTCATCGATCGCCTGCTTGCCGAGGATGACGAGGCCGGGCTTCTCCGCCTCGACCACCGACTTCAGGAGCTTGGCGACTGCGAGCGGCTCCACCGTGCCCTCGGCCTTGACCAGGATACCGCGGTCGGCGCCCATCGCCAGTCCCGTGCGGATGGTCTCGGAAGCTTGCGCCGGGCCGATCGACACCACCACGACCTCGGTCGCCTTGCCGGCTTCCTTCAGCCGCAACGCTTCCTCGACCGCGATCTCGTCGAACGGGTTCATCGACATCTTGACATTGGCGAGCTCCACGCCCGATCCGTCACTCTTGACGCGGACCTTGACGTTGTAGTCGACGACCCGCTTTACCGGCACAAGAACCTTCATCGATCCTCTTTCGCTTTGAAATTAGGGGGTTGATTGGCTTGGGCGCGGAACCTAAAGGTCCCGCTATCGGCGGTCAACGCGCGAAAGCCAAAAATCGGCCCCGGGGATTTCAAACCCATTCTAGAGCATATCCGGTTCTGATTGCATCCGCTTGAAAACGCTTTAGCGGTTCTGCCCGGGCACCCACAACACGTCGCCGGCGCCCTTGTCGTTCTGGAAGCGGCTGGCCACAAACAGGAAATCCGACAGGCGGTTCATATACTGGATGCCAGCCTCGCTGACCGGCTCGTCCGGCCTGGCCGCAAGTTCCACCATCATCCGTTCCGCCCGGCGGCAAATCGTACGGGCGAGGTGCAGATAGGCCGCCGCCGGGGTACCGCCGGGGAGCACGAAAGAGGTTAACGGCGCGAGCTCGGCATTGAGCGTGTCGATGTCGCGCTCGAGCCGCTCGACTTGGCTCGCCAGCATCCGCAAACGCTCCGCCTTGCCCTCGCGCTGGGGCACCGCGAGGTCGGCACCAAGATCGAACAGGTCGTTTTGGATCAGGCCGAGCATGCGGTCGAGCGCGGGGTTATCCGCAAGATGAAGCCGCACCACGCCGATCGCGGCATTGGTTTCGTCCACCGTGCCGTAGGCGCTGACGCGCAGATCATATTTCGGCCGCCGCTCACCGCTTCCGAGCGCGGTCGTGCCGTCGTCGCCGGTGCGCGTATAAATCTTGTTGAGCACGACCATGTTCAGCTCCGTGACTATCCCTCCTGCAGGGAGAGGTAAGAACTAGCGCCCCATCGCCCAGACCGCGAGCATCGCGATCACGATGGCGACGAATTGCAGCAAGACGCGCAGCCGCATCAATTTCTGCGAGGTGTTCGGCGAGCCGCCGCGCATCATGTTGGCGAGACCGAGCAGCAGGACCACCCCGACGGCGCCGACCGCGATCGGGAGAATGAACGTACTTAAGAAGGATGCCATCTACGCTACATAACACCGCGATATCCGAAGCGCCACATGGGGCAAATGCAACGATCTGGCGTTTGGCGCGATTATATCGGAAGCTGGTGTGCGGCTTGGGCTGGCCGGATCAGGGTGGGAAGTGAAGCAGGTTCGCTACGTCTACAGCGTCGTGATGGATGCGTTCTACACGTTCCTCGCCGACGACGGCTGGGCGATTGCGAGCCATATCGCGCTGTCGACCCTGATGGCGCTGTTCCCGTTCCTGATCGTGCTGACCTCCCTCGCCGGCTTTTTCGGCTCCAAGGAACTGGCCGACCAGGCCGCCAGCCTGCTGCTGCAGACTTGGCCGAAACAGGTCGCAGACACGCTGTCGAGCCAGGTCCACGACGTCCTGACGACCACCCGCGGCGACATCCTCACCATCGGCGCGGCGCTCGCGGTCTATTTCGCCTCCAACGGCGTCGAAGCGCTGCGGGTGGCGCTGAACCGCGCCTATGCCGTCGTCGAGCGGCGGCGCTGGTACTGGCTCCGGCTCGAATCGATCGGCTACACCCTGATCGCCGCCGTCACCTCGCTCGCGATGGCGTTCCTGATCGTGCTCGGTCCGTTGACACTCGAGACCGCACGGCGCTTCATTCCGTTCTTCGTCGAGAGCAACGAGCGCATCCTCAACATCACACGTTACGGCATCACGATCACGGCGCTGACCGTCGCGCTGCTCATCCTGCACGCCTGGCTGCCCGCGGGGCGCCGCAGCTTCCTGCAGATCCTGCCCGGCATCATCTTCACCATGGTGGCTTCGCTGATATCAGGCATCGTGTTCGGCCAGTACCTGGCGCGCTTCGCCAACAATTACGTCACGATGTATGCGGGGCTCGCGTCGGTGATCATCGCGCTGGTGTTCCTGTATTTCATCGCCGCGATCTTCGTCTATGGCGGCGAGTTGAACGCGGCGATCATCAAGTCGCGTCTGCCGAAGGGCGTATCGCTTCAAGCAGCGCAGTCGCTAAAGCACGCGGACTCACAGGCTTGACCAGGAACGCGTCGGCGCCGGCCGCGCGCGAGGCCGCCTCGTCCTCGCTGCGGCCGGAAATCCCGATGATCGGAATGCGGCCGAGCGGCGGCTGAAGCGCGCGGATACGCCTGATCGCCTCGACCCCGTCGATGCTGGGCAGCACCATATCCATCAGCACGGCGTCGAAGGCGCCCTGCGTGAGCCGCTCCGGCGCCGCTTCGCCCTCGCCGATGAACTCCGCCTGATGGCCGAGCTCGGTGAGGATGGTGTTGAGCACGACGCGGCCGAACGGATTGTCCTCGACGCTGAGCAGCCGCAGCGCGCGCGGCGACCCCGCCGGGACGTCGCTCCCTGCATCGCCTTTGGATGCGGCCGGTTCGCCGGCGGACGCCAGCACGATCGTCAGCGTGAAGGTGGTGCCCCCGCCTCGCCGCTGCCTGGCGACGATGTCGCCGCCCATGGCCCGCGCAAGCTGCTTGACCGAGGAGAGGCCGAGGCCCGCGCCGCCGAAGCGCGAGGCGACCCGGACATTGGCCTGCGAGAACGGACGGAACAGACGCTTGATCTCGGCGAGCGAAAGCCCGATGCCGCTGTCGGAGACGGCAAAGGCGACCCGGACCTTGCCTTTCACGGCGCGCATCGGCGTGACCGCGAGCGCGACTGTTCCCCGCTCGGTGAACTTGACCGCGTTGTCGATCAGGTTCTCCAGCGCCGCACGCAGCCGAATGGAATCGCCGACGGCGAAGGCGGGCAACTTTTCGGAGATATCGACCGAGGGCTGCAGGCCCTTGGCCGCCGCCCGCCCGGCGAGTGAATTCCCGGCGTTGCGGGCAAGCGTGTGCAGGTCGAAGAAATCCTGCCGGATCTCGAGGCCGGGGCCACGGCTTCGCGCCGCATCCACGAACAGGGTCGCGAGGCTGGCCAGATGCTCGGCGCCGGCCTGGATGGTATCGACCCAGCGTCGCTCGCGCTCGTCGAGGTCGGAGGTCGCAAGCAGGTTGCTGATCGCGAGAATGCCGGTGAGCGGGGTGCGGACCTCATGCGCGAAAGCCGCCAGCGCGGTTTCGACCACGCCGGGCCCTGCCTCCGCAGGCGCGCGCACGCGGCGTGCTTTTGCCGCCTTCAAGACACGCTTCCGCGACGGCGTCTTCTTGGGATGCCGAATGGTGCGCCCAACGCGCGATCTTGCCGCCATGATTCCCGTGAACCCTGCCCCGGCTGGCAGAATGGCATGCCGAGGCGGCCGGTGTCACGGAGACCTTTGGCCGACGGCCCCTGGCTCTAAGACAAGCCAACGAGACGACGGATATCAGCGGGCGTCGCGCCGTCGGCGCGCAGTTCCCGCAAGGCGGTCGCCTTGGTCGACTTCGACAGTTTCTGCCCGGCCGAATCGGGGATCAGCCTGTGGTGCCGGTAGGCCGGCGGTGCGATCCCGAGCAGCGCCTGCAGCAGCCGGTGCACGCTGGTCGCCCAGAACAGGTCCTGCCCCCTGATAACGTCGGTCACCCCCTGCAGGGCGTCGTCGATCACGACCGAGAGGTGATAACTGGTCGGCGTCTCCTTGCGCGCCAGGATGACGTCACCCCACGCCTCCGGCCGGGCGGGTACGGTTCCGTGCTCGCCGGCCGGCCCCTCGGCCTGTTCGGTCCAGGTCAGATCTTTGACCCGCGCGCGAGCCGCCGCCATATTCAACCGCAGCGCGTAAGGCGTGCCGGCCTCGATCAACCGCAGCCGGTCGACCGCCGGCAACGATCGCGCGGCGCCCGGATAGAGCGGCGCACCATCGGGATCGCGCGGCCATGGTCCAGCCGCCTCGCGCTCGGCGACCAGACGCGCGATTTCAGCGCGGCTCTCGAAGCTCGGATAGAGCAGGCCCTGCGCGGTCAATTGCTCGACCGCCTTGCGATAGGCATCGAGATGCTCCGACTGACGCCGCACCGGCGTCTCCCAGGCCATGCCGAGCCACGCAAGGTCCTCGTAGATCGCAGTCTCGAACTCCACCCGGCAGCGCGTCGGGTCGATGTCCTCGATCCGCAGCAGGAATCGTCCCCCGGCCTCGCGCGCGAGATCAAAATTCAACAACGCCGAAAAAGCGTGGCCGAGATGGAGATAACCGTTCGGGCTCGGCGCGAATCGGAAAACGGGTGGCGACATTGTATTGGAATTCGTCATTGCCGGGCTTGACCCGGCAATCCATCCTCTAGGACTCTTATCGATAGCAGATGGATGCGCGGGTCAAGCCCGCGCATGACGCGACGAGACTGTTCCTCCATGCTCATCCACTTCGAAACTCAGTCAGACCTCGAAGACGCAATCGAAACTCTTGTGAAGCAGGACAAGCGGCTGAGGCCGGTTCTGGAGGTCACCGGCATGCCGGCGCTGCGGCAGCGCGAGCCGGGCTTCGCCGGGCTTGCCGCGATCGTCTGCGGCCAGCAGCTTTCGACCGCGAGCGCCGCGGCGATCTGGGGCCGCGTCAGCAAGGCGTTCGATCCCTTTCATCATGATGCGATCGGCAAGGCGCGCGCCGATCGGCTTGGCCGGCTCGGCCTGTCGGCGGCGAAAATCAAGACGCTGAAGCACATCGCGCGCGAGCTCGCCGCCGAACGGCTGAACCTCGACGTGCTCGCGAACGAAGAGGCCGACATCGCCCACAACACGCTGACCGCACTGCCCGGCATCGGCCCATGGACCGCGGACATCTATCTGTTGTTCTGCCTCGGCCATGGCGACGCCTGGCCGGCGGGCGATCTCGCCGTGCAGGAGGCGGTGAAGATCGGATTGGGGTTGAAGGAGCGGCCGACCGCAAAACAGATGGCGCCGCTTGCCGAGCCCTGGCGCCCGCTGCGCGGCGCCGCCGCGCATCTGTGGTGGGCCTATTACCGGGTGCTGAAGAAACGCGAAGGCGTGATCGCAGCTTCGTAGCCCGGGTGAAGCGCCAGGGTAACCCGGGACCGCTCGTCGACGCCGATGCAGGTGTCCCGGGTTACGCGTTCCGCTCCACCCGGGCTACGAAAGGTGTCGCTAGCCGCGCAGCCTGATGCGGTCTTCGCGGGCACTGGCTGTGACGAAGCTGGTGACGGCGCGGACGGCGGGCAGCTCGATCAGGTCCGGATGCGCGAGCAGCCAGAGATCGGAGACGCTGCCGAGCTTCTGCGGTGCGACCCGCACCAGATCTGGGTGGCTCGAAGCGACGAAGCACGACAGCGCCGAGATGCCGAGGCCGGCGCGCGCAGCGGCCAGCATGTCGCCTTGCGACGAGCAGCGCATTACGACCGTTCCTTGCCGCGTAATGAAGTCGCTCCAGCGCGCCAGATCCGCGTTCGACGCCTGGTCGGCAAACCCGATGATGCTGTGCCCCCGCCACTCGTCGCGCCGCTCCGGCAGCTTGCGCCGCGCGGCATAGTCGCGCGAGGCGTAGAACCCGGTGCCGAGCCGGCCTATTCTGCGCCCGATCAGGTTCTCCTCGCCAGCGTCGACCGGCCGCAGCACCACGTCGGCCTCGCGGCGGCGCACGCTTGCCGGAAACGGATGGGTGATGATCTCAAGCTGGATATGGTCGTGGTCACGCAGGAACGGCCCGAGCCGCGGCATCAGCCAGTGCGCGGCCAGCGTCGCACCGATCGACAGCTTCACGACGCCTCTCGCCTGCTCGCCGGTTGCGGAAGCCGCGGCCTCGGCGCGGAGTGCCGCAGCCGCCATGGCTTCGGCATGCTCGCGAAACTTGCGACCCTGCGAGGTCAGCGACAATCCGTCATTGGAACGCGCGAACAGGCGGGTGCCGAGTTGCTTCTCGAGCGCCGCGATCTTGCGGCCGACGGTCGGATGGCTGGCGCGCAGGCGGCGCCCGGCCGCGGCGAAACTCCTGGTCTCCGCCACGGCGACGAAGGTCTTGCACAAGTCCCAATCCATCCGACTGCCTCGCGTCGATAGCCCGTTCATTCCTGGTAGATTGACTGTTCAATATTGAACGCCGTCGTCGCGCCGTCCAGCCCTATATTGACGGCGTCAAGATAAGGTGCCGCAGGCGCCGGGAGGATCAGACATGCCGTTGCCAGCATCGCTCGCCAACAGTCTCGAATTGCCGGTGGTCGGCTCGCCGCTGTTCATCGTGTCGGGGCCTGATCTCGTGATCGCCCAGTGCAAAGCCGGCATCGTCGGCTCGTTTCCGGCATTAAACGCCAGGCCGGCCGAGAAGCTCGACGAATGGCTGACGCAGATCGAGGACGAACTCGGCGAATACAAGGCGCAAAATCCGGGCAGGAAGGTCGCGCCCTACGCGGTCAACCAGATCTGCCACGCCTCCAACGACCGGCTGATGCGGGACATGGAAACCTGCGTGAAGCACAAGGTCCCCGTCATCATCACCTCGCTGCGGCCGCCACAGGAAATCGTCGAGGCCACGCATTCCTATGGCGGCGTGGTGTTTCACGACGTCATCAACGTCAAGCATGCGCGGAAAGCCGCCGAGCAGGGCGTCGACGGCCTGATCCTGGTCTGCGCCGGCGCCGGCGGACATGCCGGAACGCTGTCGCCATTCGCGCTGGTGCGCGAGGTCAAGCAATGGTTCAAGGGCACCATCCTGCTGTCGGGCGCGATCTCCGACGGCTGGAGCATCGCCTCCGCGCTCGCGCTCGGCGCCGACCTCGCCTACATGGGCACCCGCTTCATCGCCACCCAAGAGGCCAATGCCGATCCGCGCTACAAGCAGGCGCTGACCGAACATGCCGCCCACGACATCGTCTATTCGAACCTGTTCACCGGTGTGCATGGCAACTACCTCGGACCGTCGATCGTGGCCGCCGGTCTCGATCCGAACAATCTGCCTGTCGCCGACAAGTCGAAGATGAACTTCGGCTCCGGCGGCAACACGAAGGCCAAGGCGTGGCGCGACATCTGGGGTTCGGGCCAGGGCATTGGCCAGATCACCGACACGCCGCCGGTCGCCGAACTGGTGGCGCGGCTCAAGGCGGAATTCACCGAAGCGCGCGGTGATTTCCTGAGACGCGCAAGCGCGTGAACCTGGTTTCACCTCGCCCCGCTCTTCGCGGGGAGAGGTCGAAATTCAAGCGCAGCTTGAATTTCGGGTGAGGGGCACCTCCGCGAGTCCATCTGCCACCGTGTTTGCGGAGGCAGCCCCTCACCCCAACCCTCTCCCCGTAAGAACGGGGAGAGGGAGAGGCGGCATCGGCCGCTCCAAAACTAATAAGACGCTTTTTGATCATCGGGAGAGAGACCATGAAGCTGCGGCACGCATTGGCCGTTCTGTTTACGCTGGGTGCGATCACGGCGGCCTTCGCCGACGACAAGGACGACATCCGCATCGGCCAGACCCTGCCCTATAGCGGGCCGGCGTCCGGCTTCGGCACCATCGGGCGGACGCAGGAAGCCTTCTTTGCCAGGATCAATGCCGAAGGCGGCATCAACGGCCGCAAGGTGAAGTTCATCACGCTTGATGACGCCTATTCCCCGCCCAAGACGGTCGAGCAGACCCGCAAGCTGGTCGAGCAGGAAGAGGTGCTGATGATGTTCGGTTCGCTCGGCACCGCGACCAACAGCGCCGTGCACCGCTACCTCAACGGCAAGAAGGTCCCGCAACTGTTCCTTTTGAGCGGCGCGACCAAATGGGCCGACCCGAAGAATTTCCCCTGGACCATGCCCGGCATGGCGGCCTACGAATCCGAAGGCGTCGTCTATGCCAAATATGTGCTGCAGGCCAAGCCCGATGCGAAGATCGCGATCCTCTCCCAGAACGATGATTTCGGCCGCGACTATGTCGCCGGCTTCAAGCGCGCGCTCGGGTCCAAGGCCGCCAGCATGATCGTCGCGGAAGCAAGCTACGAGACCAGCGCGCCGACGATCAGTTCGCAGTTGGCGACATTGAAGGCCTCGGGCGCCAACGTGCTGTTCGCCGTGGTGCTCGGGAAATTCACATCGCAGTCGATCAAGGGCGTCGCCGAACTCGGCTGGAAGCCCGAGCTGTTCTTCGTGCCCACCTCAGCTTCCTCGATCTCGTTCCTGGAGCCGGCGGGACTGGCGAATGCAGTCGGCCTGATCTCTTCGAGCAATCAAAAGGACACGATGGACGTGCAGTGGGCCGATGACGCAGGCGTGAAAGAATATTTTGCGTTCATGAAGCAGTATCTGCCGAATGCCGACCTGAACAATTCGAACTACGCCGCCGGCTACCATTATGCGACACTTCTGATGGCCGCGCTCAGGGCATGCAAGGATGATTTCAGCCGCGAGAACATCCTGCGCCAGGCGACGTCGCTGCGCGAGGTCAAGCTGCCGTTATTGTTACCGGGAATGACCGTATCGACCGGTCCGGATGACTATCTGCCGTTCCAGCAGTTGCAGTTGCGGCGATTCAACGGCAAGAGCTGGGTGAGCTTTGGCGAGATTCTCGATGACCGCTGAGCATGATGACAGAAACGATCGGGAGCGCGAGATGATCATCAGCGGTGAACGCCGGATCGGCTATGGCGAGATCAACGAGCGCATCGCCCGCGCGGCATCCGGGTTACGCGCGCTCGGCGTGCGCGATGGCCAGCCGGTCGCGATGATGCTGCGGAACGATTTCGCGCTGTTCGAGGCGGTGGCTGCGTCCGCCGCGCTCGGCAGCCCGATCGTGCCGATCAACTGGCACCTGAAGGCCGAGGAAGTCGCCTACATTCTTTCGGATAGCGGCGCGGACGTCCTGATCTGTCACGCCGATCTGCTGCCGCAGATACGCGATGGGCTGCCCGCCGGGCTCAAGCTGCTGGTCGTGGCGACGCCGCCCGAGATCGCCGTGGCCTATGGCGTGCCGCCTGGACTGACCCAGGTGCCCGACGGCCTGACCGACTGGGACCACTGGCGCGACACGCATCCGGCTCTGACCGATGCCCCGATCGGCGCTTCGCCGATGTTCTACACCTCGGGCACCACAGGCCAGCCCAAGGGCGTGCGGCGCAAGCCGATGCCGCCGGAACTGCAGGCCGCGGCCGCCCGCGTCAGCGCGATCGCCTACGGCATCAAGCCGAACGACAACCAGATCGTCCTGATGAACGGGCCGATGTATCATTCGGCGCCGCACAGCTACGGCATGCTGGCGTTCCGCTGCGGCTGCACCATCGTGCTCGAGCCGCGCTTCGATCCCGAGGAGCTGCTGCAGCTCGTGGAGCGCCACCGCGTCACCCACATGCACATGGTGCCGACGATGTTCGTGCGGCTGCTGCGGCTGCCGGAGGAAACGAGGCGACGCTACGACGTCTCCTCGCTGCGCTTCATCATTCACGGCGCCGCGCCATGTCCGCAGGATGTGAAGCGCGCGATGATCGACTGGTGGGGACTGGTGGTGAACGAATATCTGGGCTCCACCGAGACCGGAATCCCGATCTGGCATTCGGCGGCGGAGGCGCTGGCAAAGCCCGGCACCGTCGGCCGCGTGATCGAGGGCGGCATCGTGAAGATCTTCCGCCCCGACGGGACCGAATGCGACGTCAACGAGCCCGGCGAGATCTTCATGCGGCAGACCGCTATCCCGGATTTCGACTATCACGGCAACGCCAAGGCGCGCGCCGAGGCCGGGCGTGAGGGCCTCATCAGCGTCGGCGACGTCGGCTATCTCGATGAGGACGGCTATGTGTTCATGTGCGACCGCAAGCGCGACATGGTAATCTCGGGCGGCGTCAACATCTATCCCGCCGAGATCGAGAACGCGCTGATCGGCATGGAAGGCGTCCGCGACTGCGCGGTGTTCGGCGTCGCCGACGACGAATATGGCGAGCGGCTGTTCGCCTGCATCGAACCCGAACCGGGCGCCACACTGTCGGTCACCGCCGTGCAGGATTTCCTGCGCAGCAAGCTTGCCAACTTCAAGGTGCCGAAGGACATCCAGTTCATGGATGCGCTGCCGCGCGAAGCCACCGGCAAGATCTTCAAGCGCAAGCTGCGCGATCTGCATCGCGCAGGCACGCTCCGCGCATCCGTTTGACACGGCCGAGGCAAATGCGCTCTCACGCCTTTTCACGTGTGCGTTAGGGGCGGCTTCGCCGCCCTTTCGCGGCCTCCATCCGCGCCCAATCTAGCAGGCTTGTTTCATGCATTGCTGGCGGAGCGCGATCGGCGTGGCGAAGTTCGGTCAGGTGCGATGGGCTCAGAAGGATGGCAGCCCCCCGACGACGTCCCAAGCGGACGGTCCGGCGGGCGAAAGCGGCGTGCGCGTGTTCCGGGCGCTATTCGACGGCGGGGCGCATTTCAGCACCACCACGGAACAGCACCTCGTCTTCCTTCAGATGTCACCCCATCTGCGGCTCGATTGCCGAATAGCCGGACGGCGGCTTCGGCACGAGACGACCCACGGCGCACTTGCAATCTGTCCGGCCGGCATGGGCTGCTCCGCCGACGCCGACGGCACGGCCGATATGCTGCTGATCGCGGTCAAGCCGACCCAGCTTGCGCTTGCGGCCGCGGAAGATTCTGCGCTCGAAGCCGAGCTTCCGGAGCGGCTGTCGGGATACGATCACTCGCTTCAGCAGGCCGCGCAGTCGCTGGCAGCGGAGAGCGCGCAAGGCTATCCGAACGGTCCGCTGTTCTGGAGCGAAGCCGCCAGCCGCTTCGTCGGCCGCCTGGTGTCCAACTATACGTCGACGCCCCGACGCCCACTTCGCGGTCGGCTCGGTCAACGCGCGCTGGAGCGGATAAGAGACTATGTGCTCACCAATCTCGCCGAGCCGATTGAGGTCGCCGATCTGGCCGTACTCGCCGGCCGCAGCTCGTTCCATTTTTCGCGCGTATTCACCCGCTCGGTCGGCATGACGCCCTATCGCTACGTCGTCCATCTCCGCCTGCAGGCAGCGGCGCGGCATATGCGCGAAGGACGAATGGGCCTCGCCGAAATCGCTGTTGACACCGGGTTTGCGGATCAGAGCCATTTGTCGCGATGGGTCCGGCGCGTGTACGGCGTCGCGCCCTCCGAGTTCGCCTGAGCGTAACCAGCAAAACCGCAGGAATCTTCACGAACGCACGGCCCGCTTCTCCGTAAATCGGCAGATAACGCCGAGCATTCCGCTCGCGCCGATCACAGGAGAGTGAAGCCATGTCTGCTACGATCGATGCCGCCTGTTGCGGCCTGAGCGAGGACTTGCCTGGGCTGGTGTCATTGCCTGGCGATGACCGCTATGCGGCGGCGACCAGCATCTGGGCCAAGCAGGTCGGCGTCACGCCCGGCGCGGTGGTGCATTGCCGGACCGCCAGGGACGTCCAGGATGCGATCCGGGCGGCGCGCGAGCGCGAGTTGCCACTGTCGGTTCGCGGCGGCGGACACGACTGGGCGGGCCGCGCGCTTTGCGAGGGCGCGGTGATCGACCTGAGCGGCATGCGCAACGTCGTGCTGAGCGCCGACCGTCGTAGCGCCACGATTGCAGGCGGTGCCCGCGCCGGCGACGTCGTTGCTGTCACCGATCCGTACGGACTGGCCGTGGTGGCGGGATCGGTTTCGAGCGTCGGCATCGCCGGGCTCACGCTCGGCGGCGGCTACGGTCCGTTGATCGGACGCTTCGGACTGGCGATCGACAACATGCTCGCCGCCGAGATCGTGCTGGCCGACGGCCGCATCGTGCATGCCGACAGCGAGAGCAACGCCGATCTGTTCTGGGCGCTGCGTGGCGGCGGCGGCAATTTCGGCGTGGTGACCGCGATGCGCCATCGCGTCCATGAACTGCCGAGCGTCCATTCCGGCATGCTCGTCTATCCCTTCTCCGAGGCCCGCGCGGTGCTCGAACGATGCAGCGCATTGATGGCATCGGCGCCGGAGGAATTGACAGTGCAGCACACGCTCATGGCCGATCCGAGCGGCGCGACAATGGTCCTGATCGTTCCAACCTGGAGCGGCCGGCCCGAAGACGGCGAAGCGAGACTTCAGCCGTTCGCCCGGCTGGGAACGCTGCTCGCAGGCGGTACCGAGCGCAAATCCTACGCGGCCCTGCTCGGCATGTTCGATCCCTACATCGCCAATGGATTGCAGACCGTGATGGACAGTTGCTGGCTGCCGGCGCTCGACCGCGACGCTATCGACGCGTTCATCCACGCAATGGAGAGCGCCGTCTCTCCGGGCTGTGCGATCATCACCCACGAATTCCGCGGCGCTGCGTCCCGTGTCGCGGAAGCTGCGACGGCGTTCGGACTGCGTCGCGATCACGTGCTGGTCGAAATACTGGCAAGCTTCCCCGATCGCTCCGACGCCAGCGACGAACCGCGGCACCGGCACTGGACGCGCGGCACGCGCGAGCGCTTCGCTTCAGCGCTGCCCGGCGGTTACCCGAACTTTCTCGGCAAGGATGAACTCGATCGCGCAAGACAGAGCTACGGCGGCAACGCCGAGCGACTGATGGAGATCAAGCATCACTACGATCCCGACAACGTTTTCTCTTCCGCCATTCCCCTGCCGCGATCCGCTTAACGCTGAGGACGCCCATGCTGATTCATGTCGTTAGCACTGCTGTCGCGTTCATGCTGACCGCGTTCAGGGCAAGAAGGGCGGCACCGCGTCTTCCTCGGACCCACAATTTCAAACGGCTTGTCAGGCCGGCGTCCGGTTCGTCGCATCCGCCGGAAGCGAACAGCGTTTTAAACTATGTTGCTGTTGCAAAACCTCCATCGCCCGACGCAAAGATGGCGGCACGTCACGAGCCGGAGCCGCCGCCATGAAATCGACCGACTTCGTCGTCGCCCGCAACGATCTCAAGCAATGCAAGTTCATCGAGCAGACGCTGCCCGATGCCGCCGCGCTTCCAAGCGAGACGTTGTTGGTCAAGGTGACGAGCTTTGCGCTGACCGCCAACAACATCACCTATGCGGTGCTCGGCGACGAGCTGAAATACTGGCAGCTCTTCCCTGCACCGGAAGGGTTCGGCAACATTCCGGTGTGGGGATTTGGCGAGGTGATCGCCTCCCGCCATCCGAACGTTTCCGAAGGCGAACGGCTGTTCGGCTATTTTCCGATGGCGACGCATCTTGTGATCGAGGCCGCCGATGTCAGCAAGCGCGGCCTGCGCGACGGCGCCCCACATCGGCAGGGCGTGGCGCCGGTCTACAACGCCTATGCGCGCGTGAGCGGCAATGCCGCCTTTGCCGGGCGGCAGGGCGACTACCAGGCCTTGCTGCGGCCATTGTTCATGTTGTCGTTCCTGGTCGACGATTTCCTCACCGAGAACGGATTTTTTGGCGCCGAGAGCGTGATGCTCTCCTCCGCCTCCAGCAAGACCGCCTTCGGGCTCGCGCATCTCTTGCACACCAGAGGCATCAAGGTGATCGGCCTGACCTCTCCATCGAATACCGGCTTCGTGAAATCGCTCGGCTGCTACGACGAGGTCATCACCTATGATCGCGTCGCATCGCTGGCTGCCGATCGGCCGGCGGCGTTCATCGACATGGCCGGCAACAGCGGCTTGCGTGAAACGCTGCACCGGCATTTCGGTGCGCAGATGAAGTATTCCGGGCGCGTCGGACTGACGCATCGTCGCTCATCGGAGAACGAGCCGGAGCTGCCGGGCGCCAAGCCGAGCTGGTTCTCCGCGCCCGAGCAGATCCGCAAGCGCGCCAAGGAGTGGGGACCGGGCGGAATCGAGACCCGCTTCGGCCCAGCCTGGTCCGGCTTCGCGCCAAAGCTCGAACAATGGCTCAAGGTGACCGAAGGCCGCGGGCCTGCCGCCGTGCAAACGGCCTATATTGATACCCTCAACGGCCGGGTGCCGCCGGAATTGGGGCATATCCTTACACTCTCGGAATAGCCGACATCCCGTCACGGCCTTTCTGCGGCCTGCCGAATAGGTGTAGGCTGCAAGGGAACACGCCGCGGAGACGGCCGTGATGGGAAACGCTCATGCTCGACAAGACCGACGACATCTCGGTGGCCGCCGACACTTGGCTCGCGCGATTCGAGGACGCACTTCGCAAGCCCGGCGACGGCGCGCTCAATTTCCTGTTTCTCCCCGATAGTTTCTGGCGCGACATACTGGCGCTGAGCTGGAACATCCAGACCGTCGACGGCGCGGACGCCATCATTGCCGAGCTGAAGCGGCATGCGGGCCGCGCGGCACCACGCCGCCTGACGATCGATCCCGACCGCCGCGCACCACGCAAGGTGATGCGCGCCGGCACCAATGCGATCGAGGCGATGTTCAAGTTCGAAACCACGATCGGTCGCGGCAGCGGCATCGTCCGCCTGATCCCCGATGCCACCGACGGCAATACGCTGAAGGCCTGGACGCTCCTGACCGAGCTCCGCGAGCTCAAGGGTTTTGAGGAGCAGCTCGGCGTCAACCGCCCGCGCGGCAATGCCTATTCGCGTGATTTCCGCGGGCCGAACTGGCTCGACCTCCGCAAGGCGTCGACCGACTATGCCGACCGCGATCCGACCGTGCTCGTTGTCGGCGGCGGCCAGAGCGGGCTCTGCATCGCCGCACGGCTGAAGCAGTTACAGGTCGATACGCTGATCGTCGACCGAGAGGAGCGCATCGGCGACAATTGGCGCAAGCGCTATCACGCGCTGACGCTGCACAACCAGGTGCAGGTCAACCACCTGCCCTACATGCACTTCCCGCCGAACTGGCCGACCTATATCCCGAAGGACAAGCTCGCCAACTGGTTCGAAGCCTATGTCGACGCCATGGAGCTGAACTTCTGGACCAGCACCGAGTTCGAAGGCGGGCAATACGAGGAGAACGAAGGCCGCTGGACGGTGAGGCTGCGCTGCGCCGATGGCGCGAGGCGCGAGATGCATCCGCACCATGTGGTACTTGCGACCGGCGTCAGCGGCATTCCGAACGTGCCTGATATTGCCGGCCTGAAGGATTTTTCCGGCAAGGTCATGCATTCCAGCCGCTATGACGACGGCGAGAACTGGAAAGGCAAACGCGCCATCGTGATCGGCACCGGCAATAGCGGCCACGACATCGCGCAGGACCTTTATTCCAGCGGCGCCAACGTGACGTTGGTGCAGCGCAGCCCGACGCTGGTGGTCAGCATCGAGCCGTCGGCGCAGCTCGTCTACGCACCCTACAATGATGGGACGCTCGACGATAACGATCTGATCACGATGTCGATGCCGCTCAAGCTGGGGCGCAAGAGCCATGCGATGGTGGCTGAAAAATCAAAGGCGCTCGACAAGGACCTGCTCGAGGGCCTGGCACGCGTCGGCTTCAAGCTCGACTATGGCGAGGACAACACCGGCTGGCAGTTCAAATATCTCACCCGCGGCGGCGGTTATTATTTCAACGTCGGCTGCTCCGACCTGATCGTGAAAGGCGAGATCGCGTTGAAGCAGTTTGCCGACGTCGCGACGTTTGTGGCCGATGGCGCCAGGATGAAGGATGGCGAGCTGGCCGCTGCCGACCTCGTGGTGCTCGCGACCGGCTACAAGCGCCAGGAGGAGTTGGTGAAGAAGCTGTTCGGCGCCGATGTCGCCGACCGCGTCGGCACGATCTGGGGCTTTGGCGAGGAGCAGGAGCTCCGCAACATGTACACCCGCACGCGCCAGGCGGGCCTCTGGCTGATCGCGGGCGGACTGGCGCAATGCCGGATCGGCTCGAAGCATCTGGCGCTGCAGATCAAGGCGATCGAGGAAGGCCTGCTGCCGCGCGACGTCGGGCCGCGGGCGACGTTTGCATGATTCACACCGTCATTCCGGGGCGCGCGAAGCGCGAGCCCGGAATCCATAACCACCATCGTGAGTATGGATTCCGGGCCTGCGCCTTGCGGTGCATCCCGGAATGACAACGACCTGGGGGAGGAAATCACATGCCGACCATCCTCGGCTCCGGCGAGCACCGCTACCGCGTGGTTCAGAACTGGGCCAAGCTGCCCGACGGCTGGCAGCTCACCGACGTCGCCTCCGTCGGGGTCGACAGCAAGGACCGCATCTATGTCTTCAACCGCGGCGCGCACCCGATGGTCGTGTTCGACCGCGACGGCAATTTCCCGCGTAGCTGGGGCGAAGGCCTGTTCTCCCGCGCCCACGGCCTGCACATCGATGCCGATGACAACCTCTATTGCACCGACGACGGCGACCACACCGTGCGCAAATGCTCACCCGAGGGCAAGGTGCTGCTCACGATCGGCATCCCGAGCAAGCCCGCGCCGTTCATGAGCGGCGAGCCGTTGAACCGCTGCACCCACACCGCGCTGTCGCCGAAGGGCGAGATCTACGTCTCCGACGGCTACGGCAACGCACGTGTCCACAAATTCACGCCTGACGGCAAGCTGATGCAGAGCTGGGGCGAGCCCGGCACCGATCCCGGGCAATTCAACATCGTCCATAACATCGCAACCGATGCTGACGGCTTTGTCTATGTCGCCGACCGCGAGAACCATCGCGTGCAGGTGTTCGACGGCAACGGGAAATACGAGACGCAGTGGAATAACCTGCACCGTCCCTGCGCGCTCTGCTGTTGCGGCGGCAGGCAACCGAATTTCGTGATCGGCGAACTCGGTCCGGGCATGGCGGTCAACCGCAAGGTGCCTAATCTCGGGCCACGGCTCACCATCGTCGACGCCAAGGGCAACCGCATCGCGCGGCTCGGCGGCGAAAGCGGTCCCGGTGTCGAGACCGGCAAGTTCCTGGCGCCGCACGGCATCGCGCTCGATTCCAGGGGCGACATCTATGTCGGCGAGGTCGGCGTCACCGACTGGAAGACCAGCTTTCCCGATGCCGAGATGCCTGCCGAAGTGAGGGTGGCGCGCTGCCTGCAGAAGCTGGAGAAGATTCCGGCGTAGTTTCCTGCCGCGATCAGACCTCGCCGATCACCTCGCGCCGGCGCTGTTCGGATTCCTCGGCGTAACGCCGCATCGCGTGCGCTTCGGTGAGGAGGCCGATCGGACAGCGCTCCGCGCCCTCCTCGACCACGGCGAGCGATTCCGCTTCTGCTGCATCGAATACCGCAATCGCTTCCTGGATGTTCATGGACGGATGCAACACCACGTCGCTGTGGCGCAGAATGCCGGCGAGGCCGTTGTGCATATCGATATCGGCCGCATGCGCGTCCGCGATCAATGCCAACCCGGCGTAACGCCCCTCGCCATCGACCGCAACCACCTGGGTTTTGGAGCCGAGCGGGAACTGCTTGCGGAACTGCGCTATTGGCACGTCCGCATTCACGGTCGTCATATCCCGGCGCATCAATTTGTCCACCGTGAGATCGCGGATCCAGCCGACATCGGCGGCGCTGCGGATGGTCTCGCCGCGCAGATGCAAGCGCCAGGTCGCAAATGAATAGCCGAACAGTTCCCGCGTGATCATGGTGGAGATGATGACGGAGACCAGCACCGCCGTGGTGAGCCAGAGATTGCCGGTCGATTCCAGCGCGATGAAGGACATCGTCAGCGGTCCGCCGATCACCGACGCCGACAACGCGCTCATGCCGATCACCGCATAGACGTCGGGATCGAGCTGGAGGCCCGGCCACAGCATGTCGCAACCGGCGGCGAACAGCCGGCCGCCCAGCGCGCCCATGAACAGCGTGGCGAAGAACAAGCCGCCGCGAAACCCGCTGCCGAGCGAGACGATCGAGGCGATCGCTTTCAGGATCAGCACGCCAGCCATGAAGGCGAACGGCATCGACACGATGCCGCCGAGATGCAGCGCGCCATGACCCGAGGACATCACCTGCGGCGTCAGCAGCGCCATCAGCCCGACCGCAAAGCCGCCGAGCGCCGTACGCAATGGCGGCCAGAGCCCTGTCTTTCCGAGCAGCGTTTCGCACAGCGTGACGCCGCGCATGATGGCGATGCCGAACAGCGCCGCCAGCACACCGAGCAGCGCGGCGATGGCAAGGTCGCGCCCCAGCACATCGCCGACGGTATCGACGCCTATCCCCAGCGTCAGCACGCTGAAGGAATGGGCGACGAAATAGCCGGCGACCGCGGCGACCCCGACCGGCGCCAGGCTCGCGGGCGTATAGCCGCCGATCACAAGTTCGAAAGCATAGAAGGCGCCGGCCAGCGGCGCGCCGAAGGCGCCGGCGATCGCCGCCGCCGCTCCGCACCCGACCATGATGCGCTGGTCGATGCGGCGCAGGTGGAAGGCGCGGCCGACCGAAGCTGCGATGCCGCTGGAGAGCTGCGTATAACCCGCCTCGAGCCCGACCGAGGCGCCGACGCCGGAGGACCAGATCGTCTGCAACGCGACGATCACGCTGCCGCGGAACGACATCCGCCCGCCATAGAGGGCATTGGCCTCGATCGGATCGATCTCGCGCTTCGGCCGCCAGCGCGCCAGCGCGAGAAAGGCCAGGCCCAGCAGCAGCCCGCCCAGGCTCGGAACCAGCACGGCGCGCAGCGGGTCGAGGCTGATCTGGCTGGAGAGCCGCTCGCCGAACGGCAGGTCGAACAGGGCGACATGCAGGACCGAGACCGCGCCGCTCATGGCCGCGACCACCAGCCCGCCAATGGTTCCCGTCAGCACCGCCAGGACCACCAGGCTCGTTTCATGCGCGCGGACGAAGGCGCGCAGCCGGCGTGGAGCCTCGAGATAGCGGGACTTGGTGAGCATTGCAGAGGCCGCCGACGCAGGAGGTATCTGCGGCCTCGTTTACGGGCCCTGCAGGCGGGTGGCAATCACGGCGGGATCATGGCAGCGTGGAATACGATAAACGGCTCAACGCTCTTCACAATCCCGTCACGCTGCATGTAGTATGTCAGTACATGCTGCTTCGCAGCGATATGGAGGCCGGGAGCGTTACTTGAACGCACATGTCTCGCAAGGCGGTTGGCCGGTACTGGTCCTGAACGCGGACTTTCGGCCGCTGAGTTATTACCCCCTGTCGCTATGGTCGTGGCAGGATGCGATCAAGGCAGTCTTCCTCGATCGCGTAAATATCGTCGAATATTACGACCGGGCGGTCCGGAGCCCGTCCTTCGAAATCCAGCTCCCAAGCGTCGTCTCGCTGAAATCCTTCGTCAAGCCGACCACGCACCCCGCCTTCACGCGTTTCAACGTTTTCCTGCGCGATCGTTTCGCCTGCCAGTACTGCAATTCGCCTGACGATCTCACCTTCGATCACATCATCCCGCGCAGCAAAGGCGGCCAGACGACTTGGGAGAATGTCGTCGCGGCCTGCTCGCCCTGTAACCTCAGGAAGGGCAACCTGACGACGCAGCAGGCCAAGATGTTTCCGAAGCAGACGCCGTTCGCACCGACCGTGCACCAGCTCCACCGCAACGGCCGCCTGTTCCCGCCAAACTATCTGCACGATAGCTGGCTCGACTACCTGTACTGGGACACCGAGCTGGATCCGTAAGGGGTGCGACCGTATCTGACCTCGCCAGCCAGATTATCCCTCACTACGAGAAGCACGCAGCAGCGTGGGACCGCGATCGTCAGAACGCCCATTGGAACGATAAGGTCTGGCACGACCGCTTCATCGGCCGACTCGCCAAGAACGCCACGGTGCTTGATCTCGGCTGTGGTCCAGGGCAACCGGTTGCGCAGCACATGATTGAACGAGGACTGCGCGTGACCGGCGTCGACTCCTCACCGACAATGATATCGTTCTGCCGTGATCGGCTGCCCGATCAAGAATGGATTGTCGCGGATATGCGGCAATTGTGGCTCGGTCGGCGGTTCGACGGCATACTCGCGTGGGACAGCTTCTTTCATCTCAATCACGACGACCAGCGAAGAATGTTTGCGGTTTTTGCTGACCACGCCTCTGTCGGAACGATATTGATGTTCAATACCGGACCGCAGCACTGTGAGAGCGTTGGCGAATACAGGGGCGATCCGCTGTATCACGCGAGCCTATCACCTGCCGAATACGAGATGTTTACCGAGCGTTTTGGGTTCAGCGTGCTGGAACACGCGACGAACGATGCGCAGGCGGGCGGACGAACGGTGTACCTCTGTCGACGGAATGACTTGGGGTAATGTCGCCTGCTGGCCCCTGAGCTGAACCGCGCGCGCTTTCACCATGTCGGTTGTCTGAACCAGGGCGGACATCGCTGTGCGCCTGCCTCGACCGCCGCTTTTTGGACCCGCAGGGACATCCCGCATTGGTCAGTATCACTGACCTCTGCGTGGCAGCGCGGCCACAACCACTTCACAAAATCGCGCCGCGCCGGTTTTCGCCATATCTACGGCGTTTCGCCTGACAATCGTGGTCCTCGGTTATTCGCATGCTCGGCTTCTGCTTTGAGAGCTTCGCCGGCTGGAGTGGCAACTGACCTCAGCCGGGACAGCGACGGCGCGTGAAAATAGCAGCGGCCGAGCCAGGACGTCCGGGTGGGGATCGGAAGGGCCGAGTGCGGTTCCGGCTTCCTCCAGAAAGGTTGTCAAAATGCATCTCGCCAGCCGGTTTTCTGCTGCAACAGCCGCGTTCATTTTCGCAACATTGGGATCGCCGGCCCACGCGGCGTCGGGCCCGTGCCGGGAGGCGGCCGAGATCTCGGTCTTGCCCTCGCCGTTCGCTCCGTGGAAGGGGGCGCCGCTGCGCGTCATGATCGTCAGTGAAAAGCCGCTCGAGGGTGTGATGTCGCTGGTCGCGCCCGACGGAAGCGTCGCGGCCAAATCGTCCGATCGGCACGGCGGTGCGCCGTACTCCTGGTTCGCCGAGGTTGCCGAGCCGGCCGCGGGGACGTGGCACGCCACGCTCGCGCTCGACCACCCGACGGCGGATTGCAGCACGATCACTCACGACATCTCCGTGAGCGCGCGCAAACCGGCCCCTGTGGCTATTCCCCCCGGCCGCTTCTGGAAGGTGCACAACGGCTGGAATCACGAGACGGAAGCCTTGTTCTCGGCGTGGATCGAGAAACTGTTCGACGCGCCTCCCGATCAGGATCTGTCCTGGAAAGCCTGGCATGAAGTCCTGCGCGACCGGTCACGCAATTTCCTGTTCAACTATCTTGGTCGCGGTGAAGACAGTGTGAAGACCGGCCTACGCCCCGACTGCGCCGACTTCGTGTATTTCCTGCGCGCCTATTTTGCCTACAAGGTGGGGCTGCCGTTCGGCTATTCCAATTGCTCACGCGGCACCGGCGGCAGGGCGCCCAAATGCTACCAGTGGTTCGACATGGAGCATCCGGAGGTGACACGTCCGCCGGCGCCGCCCGAACAGGAGATCGCACCGGCGACGATCGCCGACGCCACGCTGCCTGGGCAGACGCCGAGGATCCTGAACATGTTCGGCGGGCCCCCGTCGGCCCAGACACCAGCGCCGGCTGCGGCTCCGCAGAAGCCGCAGCCAAAGCCGCCGACAACGTTCGGTGAATATCTGCGGGACGTCGGCGACGTCGTGCATACCGGCGCCGTGCGGGTCGCCGCGAGCGACGAGAACACCGATTTCTACACCGTTCCGCTGGCGCAAGATACGCTCCGCCCGGGCACGGTGTACGCCGACCCCTATGGACACGTGTTGATGCTCGTTCATCGCGTGCCGGAGATGGACGGCAAGCCGGGCGTCTTCCTCGCCGTCGATGCCGAGCCGGACGGGTCGATCACGCGAAAGCGTTTCTGGCGCGGCAATTTCCTGTTCGTGCACGATCCTGCGCTCGGCAGCCCGGGCTTCAAGCACTTCCGGCCGATCGTGCGCGACAAAGGCGGTTCGTTGCGGCGGTTGGCCAACGCCGAAATCACCAACAATCCACAGTACGCCGATTTTTCGCTTGATCAGTCAAAGATGAGTGCCGAGGATTTTTACGATCGCATGGACGACGTGATGTCGCCCGAGCCTCTCGATCCCGTGAAAGCGATGACGGACGCCATCGCTAGCCTGAACGAGCAGGTGAAGACGCGTGTGACCTCGGTCGAAAACGGACGAAAATATCAGGAGAAGCAGGCCGGCGAGGTGGCCATGCCCAACGGCCCCTCGATCTTCGAGACCTCGGGCGCCTGGGAGGATTACTCCACACCGGCGCGCGATTTCCGCCTGTTGATCGCGATGGACGTCGTGCGGGGTTATCCTGATCGCGTCGTGCGGCGTGGGGCGCGCTACGCGATGCCGAACGGCAGGAGCATCGCGGACGTGCAAAGCGAACTGCAAGGGGTGCTTGCGTCCGAACTCGCCTCGCGAAAAATATCCTACACCCGCAGCGATGGCTCGCAGTGGACGCTGTCGCTCAAGGAGGTCCTTGACCGGGCCGCGAGCTTCGAGATGGCCTATAACCCGAACGACTGCGTCGAGGTGAGGTGGGGCGCGCCAGATAACAGCGAGGAGGCATCCACCTGCAAGCGGCATGCGCCGCAGGCGCAGCGCACGAAGATGTCGTCGGAGTACCGCACCTGGTTTCGCGAGCGACACTGGCCGACGCACACCTGAATCGCGGTACAGGGAATATCAAGGCCAACCGCTTTCTCGACCATAGACGCACTTGGCCATAGACCGCAGCGGAACGCCGAACCTGTTGTGAATGTCATACTCTACGAACGCCTCGAGGCGGCTGTGCGGCTGCTGCGGAGGCCACGCAAAATAGGGGGTGAAGAAGACCGGCTGCTGCCATTCGATGAGATTGACCCGGCGATACGCTGAGGGCGTCAGCGTCCGCTGTTTCACCGCCCGCTCACACCAATGACCGAACGTGGATGCCTGTGCGCCGGAAGCCGGGGCGAGCAAAAGCACCAGTGCTGCGAGCGCTGACATGGCCTTCATTTGACTGCTCCTCGTGCGGATGACAACGCATGAGATTGCGCCAGTCTTTCACGGACGTCTACCAAGATGTCGTGGCTGCTGTGTCGCACCAGTCTGCAATCACCTTGGCCGCCGGTCCATAAAAGACTGTACCGGTCGGGGCTGACGGCATTCTCGAGGCCGAGAGGTTAACATTTTCGACGCTCCCAAGCTCCAAGGACCATTGCTTACGATCATCTGCGCGGTCGATCTCGAAAATTTTAGTCCAGTGATGTGAGCCAGTTCACGTCGAACCCCCACGTTTGGTCCCAGCGTCGAGTGGGGCACTTCAACGTGGGAGAGAAAGATGCGTACCTTCCTTCTTGCTCTCGCGACGTCCGCGACCGTCCTCGCAACTGGCGTAACCCCGGTCGCAGCTAGCGAGTACCGGTACTGCCTCCAAGGCGAAGAGTTTGCTGGCACGGGCGATTGTGGATTCACCAGCTACCAGCAATGTCAGGCTACCGCATCAGGCCGCTTGGCCTACTGCGCTGCCAACCCTGATTTTGTGATCGTCCCGACAATTCGGGTCAGGTCGCACCACCGCTGACGCCACGTGTGTCGCAAGCAAATCAGATGGCTTGGTCCGCTGTGCATCATAAGGCGAAATCGATCATGTGATGGCAGCGGCCAAGTCTGGTATTGGCCCGGAGTCTGGTATTGGCCCGGTAGCCGACGTGCTGATAGGCAGCTCGAATGTTCGGGCAGCCGGGACGAACCCGCCTCGAGTGAAGGCGGATACTCATCCAATGGTTGTCGCATCTGGCCTCACCCGCTACTGTGGTGCCCGCTACAACGGGGATCCACCTTTGACAGCCGGATGTTCATCATACCTTGATCTTTATAGACGGCTGCAACAATCATGGTCCGCCGAGACCAGCAGCAAATGGCAGCGCGACAACCCAGCAGCAGGGCAATGCGCAGTCACCGCCTTGGTGGTTCAGGAAATGCTCGGTGGAGATATCCTGAAGACAAAGGTCGATGGGGCGTGGCATTTCTACAATTGCCTCGATGGACGCAGAGTTGATTTTACGGCGGGCCAATTCGTTAGTCCGATCGGCTACGACGATATCGTCAGCAACAGAGACGAAGCCTTTAACGAGACCTCGGCGAGCCAATATGAGCTTCTTCGTTCCTGTGTGACCCTTCTTGGTAGGGAACGTAGTCCGGCACTTGCCGAAAGGCGGTTTGCGGAGCGACGACAGGAATTCATCGGCCTCGATCGCGCCGCGCGCTTCAAACTGATCTATCAGACCAATCTTTGGGGAGCAAAATCGTCTGTATCGGGCGTCGGCTCCGAAATCACTGCGACGCAGAAGCTTCGCAAGGAATTGTCGGATTTGCTGCGCGGCCTGGGCGTGAGAACGTTTCTGGATCTGCCCTGCGGCGACTTCTCATGGATGGCTGAGACTGACCTGGATGACATTCGATATCTTGGCGCCGATATTGTACCTGAGATCATCGAGGCCAATTTGCTGAAGCATAGCAAGGACGACCGGGAATTTCGACGCATGGACATTGTCGAAGATCCAATTCCACGACACGATCTTGTCTTGTGCAGGGATTGTTTCGTGCATTTCTCATTTGCGCAGATCAGCCGCGCGATCGAAAACATCAAGCGATCCGGAAGCAAATGGCTACTAACGACGACGTTCCCGGGTATTCGCCAGAACCGTGATATTGAAGATGGAGACTGGCGGCCGCTGAACCTTCGGTCTGCTCCATTTCTGTTTCCCAGTCCGGATACAATACTCAATGAGGGTTGCACGGAGGCCGGCGGCGACTATTCGGACAAGTCCTTGGCCTTGTGGAGTATCGACAGCTTGCCTGTCGCTCATGAGCGATAACCGAATTGGAAAGATCATGACCGAAGGGCGAAGCCGAAGCTCCTGAGCAGGACGAAATGCTAGAGCATGATCCGGAAAGGTGGAAACCGGTTTTCCGAAAAGATCATGCTCTAGGGAGCGCCCTTCACGACGGTGTTGCAAGCGCAACACCGTCGCCTCTTGATCGCCTTGTCGATGGTATCTCGGGTCGCGCCGCAGGCGAAATTCCACAAAACGCCGGCAGCCCCTATTGAACGAGATTCTGCCGTTCTTCGTCGGTCAGGATTTGCTTTTCCTGGCTGGTCAGCATTCCGGCGCCGATGATTTGGATAGAGCCGTCGGGCTTTTGGGTTCTTCGGTCTTTGGCCCGATCTCGTTGGTCCGGCGTGCCGCCGTCATCGGCCCCGCCATAGCCCAGGAATTCCCTCCAGATTGAACCGATCAACCGTTCTGCGTAGGTGTTTTGCCGAGGTGAGCGGAGAGACGTCGGGCGGTCTCGAATGCCGATCGAAGCAATCTTGAGGAACGGTCAGATTATCCCGTTCCTTCGCAAATCGTCGATCTCATCCGGGCCAAGCCCCAGCAATTTGCCATAGACCTCATGGTTTTGGGCGCCGAGGCCGGCGCCCAGCCATCGGATCTCGCCCGGCGTCTCCGAAAGGCGTGGCACCACATCCGGAACCGCGATCGTACCGGCGCGGGAGTCCTTCATTTGGATGTTACCCCGCGCACGGTACTGCGGATCCCTGAAAATGTCCTCGATGCTATAGATCAGGCTTGCCGGGACGCCGCCGGTGGCGCAGAGCTTGAGCACGGCTTCACAGTCGAGCGAGGCGACCCAGTTGCCGACGATCGCGTTGACCTCCTCGCGGGCAGCGAGTCGAAGGTCCTTCGGACCGTAGCGCTCTGCCGAGGCGAGATCCGGCCGGCCCATCGCTTCCGCCAGGCGCGCGAACATCTGATCGCTCGTACAGGCGATGGCCACCCATTTGCCGTCCTTGGTCTGGTAGTGGCTGTGCGGGCAGACATTCACCGTGTCGGCCCCCATGCGCTCGCGCACATAACCAAACTTCTGGAATGCCGGCGCGATCTCGTCGAGCACACGGAATACGGACTCGTAGAGCGCCAGGTCGATGCATTGGCCCTCACCGGTCGTCTCCCGGGCGCGCAACGCGACCAAGGCTCCGATCGCACCATACATCCCGGACATGTAGTCCGCGAGCGAGGTCGAACCCGGCACCACCGGGACGCCGCCGGGTTCGCCGGCGAGATAAGTCAATCCGGAGAAGGCGTGCGCAATGCGCGCGAAGCCCAACTGCGCGCGCATCGGCCCGTCCTGTCCATAGGCCGAGATCCGAACGAGGATCGCGCCCCGATTGATCTGTTTAAGTTCGTCGTAACCGAGCCCCCATTTTTCGAGTGTGCCGGGCCGGAAGTTCTCCACGATGATGTCGCACTTCGCCGCAAGTTGCCGGAGGAGTTCACGCCCCCGCTCGCTGCCGAGATCCAGCGTCACGCACTTCTTGTTGCGCGCTTCGGACAGCCACACCAGGGTATCGCCGCAATCGGTATTGGTTCCGAGCCGCCTCAGCGAGTCGCCAGTCTTCGGAGGCTCGACCTTGATGACTTCGGCGCCGAACTCGCCAAGGATGGTGGCGCAGTGCGGCCCGGCGATGAACGTACCAAGATCGAGGACCCGGATTCCCGCCAGCGCGCTCATGATACGCTCCGGATGCGGGCCACCCGTTCGAAGAGCTTATTGGCGAGCTTGACGTGCATCAGGTCGATCATGTCGCCGTTCTTGTCCTTTACCGCGCCCCTACCCTCACGAGCCGCCACTTCCATGGCATCGATCAGCTCGCGCGCCCACGCGATCTGATCCGCTGATGGCGTCAGAACCTCGTGGATGGTGTCGATCTGCGAGGGATGGATCGCCATCTTGCCTTCGTAGCCTAGCGCCGCTGCACGCCTTGCCGCTGCGCGCAAGCCGTCCGCATCACGGATCACCGAGAACGGGCCGTCGATCGGCAGAAGACCGAAGGCCCGGCAGGCGTTCGCGATCCTCGCGGTCGCGAAATGCCAAAGGTCGTTCCAGTGGCGTTCCCGCCCGCCGCGCCCGTCGTCGTCGGTCAGCACCACGTAGTCGGCGGACGGCGCGCCGACCGCCCGCTGGAAGCTTCCCAGATCGAGCTGATAGTCGCCGCCGCCGAACACCAGGGCGCCGAGCCGACCGCCCGAGCGGGCGATGGCTTCGACGTCGGCGACCCCGCGCGGGGTCTCAATCAGTCCCATGATCCCCACCTTGCGCTCGCGCGGCGCGGCCGCCTCGGCGGACGCGATCATGACCTCCACCGCATGCACGTCGGCGGCGGATTCGCATTTCGGAAGCAAGATGTAGTCGAGCCGCGCGCAGGCCTCGACCACGTCCAGGATGTCGCGGCAGCCCCAAGGGGTGCCGAAACCGTTGACGCGAACGGCGACGACGCGCCGGCCCCAATCGAGCTCGTTGATGGCCTTGATCGCATCACCCCTTGCCCCCTCCTTCAGCGGGGCGATCACCGCATCCTCGAGATCGATGAAGATCGCATCCGCGGGCGTTTGTGCGGCCTTCTCGAGAAAGCGCGGCGATGTAGCCGGCACAGCGAGAAGCGATCGGAAGGTCACCTTGGACGTCATGAGTATCTCATATGAGGGTTGTGGGCGCCGAGTTCGCTTACGGATTTGCGCGTCGCTCCGTTCGCGCGATGGCTCTTCGGCTCGATTCGCAGCAGTCGTGCGATCTCATGCGACGCGAGCACCGCTTGCTCCGGATCGATCCCCGTCGCAATCCCCATCTCATCCAGCATCGCGACCAGATCCTCGGTCGGGAAATTGCCGACTGAGCCGAGCCTGGTCGGCATTGCAATACCGCCGCCGATCCCGCAGATCGCGCCCTCGAGCCAAGCAACGCCAGCGTCCAGCGCGGCGAGGATGTTGGCCGTCGCCATCCCCGCGAGATTATGGATGTGAAAACCGAAGGCCGAATCCGGAAACAGCTCGACCAGGCGGGAGACCAGGCGACTGACATGCGCCGGATCCTCCATGCCGAGGGAGCCCGCGAGATAGAAACGACGCACGCCGCCGTCATGCAGCCGGCGGACCACGGCGATCACATTGTCTTCCGGAATCAATCCCTCATAAGCACACCAGAAGGCCATGCCGAGCGCCATGACGAAGGGGATTGATCCCGCTTCGGCGATCCGAAACGATTCGAGGTTCTGCGCGATCGCCTCGTCGATCGTCATATTCTGATTCTTGCGCGTATAGGTCGCGCTGATGGTGATGAGGCCGAGCATCTCGTCGACCCGAACCTTGGTGCCGCGCTGGGCGCCGCGGGCGTTCGGCACCAGCGCACGGTACACCGTTCCCGGCCGCCGCTTGATACGCTCGAACACCTCCTCCGCATCGCGCAAATGCTGAACGGCCTTCGGATGGGCAAAGCTCGAGACTTCGATGACCGGCAGCCCAAGATCGGACAAGCGATCAATCATCGCGACCTTGGTGTCGGTGTCGATCCAGCCTGCGAAGCTCTGCAGCCCATCGCGCGGACCGACTTCGGCGACAACCATCTTCTGGGGAAGACTGAGCGACATCGCGGCCTCACAAGCCTTCGAAGGTGACGAAATCCTCCAGCGCCGCGCGCTCGGTCACAAGCGCGTTGATCGACGCCTCCAGATCGACGTGGCCGAGCGCCATCCCGCAGATGACGATCTCCTTCTCGGGAATGTTGAGGATCGGCCGGATGATCTTGTGGAAATCGGCGAATGCCGCTTGCGGGCAGGTGTGCAGTCCCCGACCGCGTGCTGCGATCATGAGCGTGCCGAGATAAATCCCGAGATCGAGCCAGCTCCCCATCTCCAGGTCTTCGTCGAGCGTGAAGATGATGCCGACGGGAGCGCCGAAGAATTCGTAATTGCGCATCCGCGCCTGCTGCGTGCCCTCGAAATCGCCTTTGGCGACGCCAAGCAGGCTGTACATGTCCCAGCCGATCTTGCGGCGGCGGGACAGGAACGGCTCGCGCCAGTTAACGGGGTAATAGTTCCATTCGCGCTGATACGGCCCGAAGCCGTCGCGCGCGACGGCATCGAAGATCGCTTTCGTCAACCGTTGCTTGACGTCCCCCGCGATCACCCGAACCCGCCATGGCTGGATGTTGCTGCCGCTGGCGCTGCGGCTCGCGAGCCTCAGCAGTTCCTCGACGGTGGAGCGCGCGACCGGCGTCGGCAGGAAAGCCCGCACGGATTGGCGCGAGTTAATGGCTTCATCGACAACGGAAGCGACGTTGGCGGACTCTGACTTTTCATGCATCGGTGAAGCTCAGCGCCTTCATGCTTTCCGGGATCTCTCCGAGAAACAGCCGCTTGACATCCTCATTGGCCAGCAAATCCTTGGCGCTGCCTTCACAGGCCACCTGGCCGAGGTGCATGACATAGCCGCGGTCGGAGATGCCGAGGGCGTGCGAAGCCTTCTGCTCGACCATCACCACGGTCATGCCCTCGTCACGCAGCGACATCAGCCGCTCGAAGACGATATCGACAAATTTCGGCGATAGGCCAAGCGAGGGTTCGTCAAGCATGATGATCTCGGGGCTCGTCATCAGCGCCCGGCCGATTGCAAGCATCTGCTGCTCGCCGCCGCTCATGGTATCGGCCTGCTGCTTCATGCGTGGCTTGAGTGCAGGAAACAACTGCATCACACGCTCGGTCGCCGCCTCGATCCTCGCGCGGTTGTTGCCGAGAATATGCGCGCCGATCATCAGATTGTCGCGCACCGTCATTTCCGGAACGACGATGCGGCCCTGCGGGACATAAGCAATGCCGCGGTAGACCCGCCGGTCGGCAGGCTCTCGGGTAATGTCGGTGCCGTGCACCTTGATGTTGCCCTTCCAGGCTCGCAGCAGGCCAGCCGCGACTTTGACCACCGTCGACTTGCCGGCGCCGTTCGAGCCGACGATGGTCGTGATCACACCCTTCGGGAAAACCAGGCTCGCGCCGCGGATGACCGCGACGTCGCCATAGCCCGACGTGACGTTCCGAACCTCAAGTGGCGCAGGGATTACGGTCATGCGGACCTCAGCGCTTGTCCCAGGCGGGGATCGGCAATTTCGGCTCGGCGGTCTTGTACTCCTCAGGCCAGATCACCTCGCGTTTTCCGTTCTGGACCTGAACCACGAGGCCGCGTACGCCGATCTGCATATAGGTGGTCGGATCGACCTCATGCTTGCCCATCACCGTGCCCAGCTTCAAGGTGGTGAGAACCTCGCGAACCTTTTCGGTGTCGATCGAGCCCGCTTTCTTCACAGCGGCCTCAAGCACCGTGCCGGCGACGAACCCAAAGGCCGCGTAGTAGCCGGGGTCGACGCCGTATTTGTCGCGGTAGGTCTTGACGAACTCCTTGTTGCCTTCGCTCGGCAGCGACGGCTCGTAGAGCGACATGCCGAGCGCATATTCAGCGTCCTTCCCCGCGGAGGTGATGAAATCCTCCTGCGAGACGCCATTGGCGATGAAGAATTTCGGCATGTAGTTCATCGAGTGAAACTGGCGGACCGTTTCGATGGCCTCGCTTGGGTAAAGCAATCCGATCCAAAGGTCGGGCTGTAGCTGCTGTCCCTTGGCGATCTGGGACGAGAAGTCGGCAGTGCCGGCCGGAAAATATTCGTCTATCACCACCTTGACGTCCTTGCCGCTCAGCGACTCCTTGATCGCCTTGCTGATGTCGCGTGCGGCGGCATAGTCGCGCGAGACCAGCGCTATCGACTTGATGTGGTACTTCCCCGTTATCGGCACGATGCCGTCAGCATAGGAAGAGATCCGCGCGGCGGTCTGGAATACATATTTGAAACCGCGCTGCTGGATGGCTTCAGCCGCGCCGCCGCCATTGATCATGATAACCTTGTGCTTCTCCGCCACCGCCGACCCCGTGGCGGCGGTCGCCGATCCCAGCGAGGACATCACAAGATTGACTTTGTCATTGGTGATCAATTTCTCATAGAGCCGCGCCGCAGTCGCCGGATCCGAGCGGTCGTCATAGACGACGAACTCGATCGGGCGGCCGGCCAGTCCGCCGCGAGCATTGGCCTGTTCGCGCCAGAGGTCGAGGCCCTTGAAATATGGCCCCGCGGAGTCCGCGAGATTGCCGGTCTGCGACAACGCCACACCGATCCGCACCGGCTCAGCCGCGTTGCCAAAGGCGGCTGGCGCAAGCGCGGCAACGGTTACGGCTGCCGCCAGAACGAACCTCCATATCATCTCTTTCCTCCCTGCAACTGTGCGCGGTTTTTTGTTCAGAAATAGGCCTGCAATACCCTGGCGTCGTTGCGGACGGTCGCGGTATCGCCGTGGGCGATCAACCGTCCCTCGGCCAGGACGTAGACGAGATCGCACTCGTTCAGGACGATGCGCATTTCATGATCGATGAAGAACACCGTGATGCCCTTGGCGCAAAGCGTCCTCAAATGTTCGACGATGCGGTTCTGCAGGCGCGGATTGATGCCGGCGAACGGCTCATCGAGCAGCATGACCTTGGGCTGCAGCATCAACGCCCGGGCGATCTCGACGAGCTTGCGTTGACCGTAGGAAAGCTCCGCTCCCCAGCGGTCGGCGATATCAGCGATCTCCAGGAATTCCAGCAGTTCCATTGCCAGCGCAATCGCTGCACGATCGTCACGGCCGCGCGCGACCGCCACGAGATTTTCCAGCACCGTCATTTCCGCGAACAGTCGGCTGATCTGGAAGGTGCGCGCAACGCCCAGCCCGCAAATCTCCGCCGCCGACGCCGAGGTGATGTTGCGCCCGTCGACCAGGACGCGACCGGTGTCGGGCCGTAACGTGCCGGCAATGATGTTGAACAGCGTCGACTTGCCGGAACCGTTGGGGCCGATCACGCCGGTGATCGAACCCCGCGTCACGTCAATGTCCACGGAATCGAGCGCGATCCGGCCCGCGAAACGCTTCGAGACCTTCTCGACGGCAACGATTGTGTCGCTCATGACAGTGCCTCGCCATGGCGTGCGGCAAGCCGGCGAAACAGCGGCCGGCTCACGGTGACCCAGCCGGTCTTCATGCCGAGGCTGACGATGCCACGCGGCATGAAAAGCACCGCAAGCAAGATGATCACGCCGACCGAGGCCAGGTAGATCTGAGGATAGTTGGCCCACAGCAATTCGTTGACCACGGAGAGCACGACCGCACCGCAGAGCGGCCCGAGCACCGTACCCATGCCACCGAGCAGCACCATCGCGATGGTGGTGAGCTCGATATTGGGGGCGAAGGCGGTGGGCGGATCGATGAAGCCGAGATAGACCGCATAGAGCGAGCCCATCGCAGCCGGCGCGATCGCCGACGCCACGAACGTGCCGATCTTCAGTCGCGTGGTTGGAATGCCCAACGACTCCGCGGCATCCTCGTCCTCGCGGATCGCCAGCAGCTTGAGGCCGAGCCGGGAGTTGTCGAGCTTCCAGGTCAGGAACAGCATGACCCCGGCCACTGCCGCCGCGACATAGTAGACCGGACGGAGATCGCTGACCGGCTTCAGATAGATGCCGGTGCCGCCGCCGGTAACGGAGTCGAAGCCGAGCGCAAAGGCTTCCAATACCCGCGTCAGGCCAAACATGCCGATGGCGAAAAACGGTCCCTTCAAGCGCAGCATGGCGCCGCCGAGCGGGATCGCGGTTAAAGCTCCCGCAAGGCCCGCTATGATGGCGGCGAAATACCAGGGCACGCCCAAGTGAAAGTTCAGGAGCGACCCGACATATGCACCAATGCCGAAGAAACCCACCTGTCCGAAATGGGTATAGCCGGCATATCCGCCGATCCAATTCCAGGAGTAGGCCAGCACCAGGAAGATCAGGAGCTGGATGGAAAAGGAGACGGTATAGTCGGAGCCGATGAGAGGCAGAACGAGTGCGGCGACGCCGGCCACACCCGCGACGCCGAGGGAATTGACCTTCTTCATACGGTTCATACGCGCATTCCCGCACCAAGCAGTCCGCGCGGGCGAACCAGGAGCACAGCCAGCATCAACAGGAACAGGAAGGCTGAGCCGATCACCGCGCCGGCAAGATAGCTCCCGACAACCTCGATCACACCAAGCAGCAGCGCGGCGGCAATGGCGCCTGGATAGCTACCCATGCCGCCGACGATGATGACCGCGAAGGCCTTGATGATGAAACGCGAGCCAAGCTGCGGATCGACCGCAAACGCGGGCGCGACGAGAACGCCGGCAAACCCGGCCATCGCGGTGCCCAACGCGAAGGTCATAAGGCGAATCCGCTCGATGGCGATGCCGGAAATGCTCGCGAGCTCCGGCGCACGCGACACCGACCGCACCGCGCGACCGAAGCGGGTGAACTCGAGCAACCACCATACGGCAAGGCTGACACCAATCGCGCAGGCGAACGACACCAGCCGGGAAATCGATACGTTGACGCCGAGGACGCGCAGCGATCCGCTGAGCACGCCGGGCAGACCGCTGTAGCCGCCGCCCCAGATCAGGATCGCCACGTTGACCAGTATCGTCGACAGCGCGTAGGTCGCAAGCAGCGACATGATCATCGGCGCCCCCTCAATGCGCCGCAGGATCAGCAGATGAATGAGGACGCCGAACACCGCGCAACCGAGCGGGACCACTAGGATGGCGACCCAGAACGGCAGCTTGAAACCGACGGCGATCGAGACGGTGGACAGCGCGGCAATTGCAAGAATGTCGCCATGCGCGAAATTGATCACCCGCATCACGCCGAAGATCAGATTGAGCCCGCACGCCATCAAGGCGTAGACGCCGCCGAGCAAAATCCCGCCGATCAAAAGATCCGCTACCGGCATGGAAGAACCACCACGGGCAGCGACAAAGCGCGGCGCGATGCATTGAACGATTCAGGATGGCCGGATTGCATGCGCGACATAATTCCTCCCCGATCAAGATCCCAATTTTGTCCTGACAACTACTTGGTACTTTACTTGTCGTCAAGGCTGCGTTTATAGATCAATTTGCAAGAAGCGGATAATTTGTCCGTACAACTTTGGAGGATTCGCCCGATGACGCAGGCGCTTGGCAGCTACACGCCGATGGGCGCGGACGAAGAAAGCCAGATCCTGGACACGATCGAGCGCTGGGTCGGGCGCGAGCTCAAGCCGATCGTGCGCGAGTACGATCACGCCGATCGCTATCCGCATCAGGTCGTCGAGCAGATGAAGGAGCTTGGCCTGTTCGGGGCGGTCATCGCGCCGGAATATGGCGGCCTCGGTTTGTCGGCATCAACCTATGCCAAGATCGTCATGAGCATCTCGTCCGTATGGATGTCGATCACGGGCATCATCAATTCGCACCTGATGCTCGCTCTGGCGATCCAGAAATTCGGCACTTCGCAGCAGAAGTCGCGGTGGCTGCCGAAGCTCGCCTCGGGCGAGATTCGTGGCGGGCTGGCGCTGACCGAACCGGATGCCGGCACCGACCTGCAGGGCATCCGGATGAACGCCAGGCGCGACGGCGACCATTACGTCATCAACGGCACCAAGACCTGGATCACCAACGGCGCCGAAGGCTCGTGCTTCGCAATGCTGGTCAAGACCAACCCCAACGCCCAGCCGCGCTATAACGGCATGAGCCTGTTCATTGCGCCGAAGCAGGAAGGCTTCACGGTCGGCCGCAAGCTGCCGAAGCTCGGCTACAAGTCGATCGACACCGCAGAATTGATTTTCGAGAATTATCGCCTGCCCGCCGATCACCTGATCGGCGGGGTCGAAGGCCAGGGCTTCTTTCAGGCCACCGGAGGACTGGAACTAGGCCGTATCAACGTCGCTTCGCGGGGCGTCGGCATCGCGGAAGGGGCGCTGAAACTCGCTGCCGAATACGCCCAGATCCGCAAGACCTTCGGCAAGCCGATCTGCGAGCATCAAGCCATTCAGCTCAAGCTCGGCGAAATGGCAACCCGCGCGCGTGCCGCGCGGCTGCTCACGCTCGACGCCGCCCAGGCATTCGACCGCGGTGAGCGCTGCGACATGGAGGCGGGCATGGCCAAGTATTTCGCAAGCGAAACCGCGCTCGAGAACTCGATCGAAGGCATGCGCATCCATGGCGCCTATGGTTATTCGCGGGAATTCGACATCGAGCGCCTGTATCGCGACGCGCCGCTAACCTGCATCGGCGAAGGCACCAACGAAATGCAGCGCATCATCATCTCCAAGCAGCTCATCAAGAGGAACCCCGCGCTATGAAGCCACTCCAGGGTGTGCGCATCGTCTCGGTAGAACAGTTCGGCGCGGGTCCCTACGCCACCATGCTGCTCGCCGATCTCGGCGCCGAAGTCATCAAGATCGAGAACGCGGCGATCGGCGGCGACCCGTCGCGGAACACCGGCCCGTTCATGCTGGGTACCAATGACAGCGAGTACTTCCAGGCCTTCAATATCAACAAGAAGAGTGTCGCCATCGACCTGCGCAGCGAAGAAGGAAGGGCGGCGCTGAGGGAATTGGCGGCGGGCGCGGACGCCCTTCTCAACAACTTGAGGGGCGACCTGCCCTCGAAGCTCGGCCTCAACTACAGCTCACTGGCGGCGGTCAACCCAAGCATCGTGTGCGTCCATCTTTCGGCCTACGGGCGGGACAACGATCGCGCGTCATGGCCAGGCTATGATTACCTGATGCAGGCGGAAGCGGGCCTCATGCATCTGACCGGCGAGCCTGACGGCCCGCCGTCGCGCCTCGGGGCTCCTTCGATCATCGATCAGACCACCGGACTGACCGCAGCCGTGGGGCTCCTCTCCGCGATCATTCAGGCTCGCAGTTCCGGCAAAGGCTGCGACGTGGACACCTGCCTGCTCGACGTCGCGCTGCACCAGCTCGGCTATGTCGCGACCTGGTATCTTAACGAGGGCCACATTTCCTCGCGGCAACCACGCAGCGCCCACTATTCGGTCGCTCCGGTCCAGACCTTTCCAACCTCGGACGGCTGGCTGTTCATCATGTGCATGACCGACAAGTTCTGGGGGGAGCTGATCAAGGCGATCGAAAGGAAGGATCTTGCCTCCGATCCACGCTTCGCTACCCAGGCCTTGCGTCAGGCCAATCGCGATGAGCTAACATCCATCATCGATGCCGATATGCGCCGGCATTCGACATCCTACTGGCTTGGCAAGCTCAATGGCGTGCTGCCCGTCGCCCCCGTGCTCGATCTGGCGCAGGCGCTCGACAATCCCTTCCTGCAGACCTCGGGAATGATCAATGTCATCTCGCACCCGGCGAAGCCGAACATGCGGGTGCTTGCGAACCCGATCAAGATCAATGGGCAGCGCCCGAGCCAGGCGGCTTGCTCGCCATACGGGGCCGACAATCCGACCTATGTCGGCAAGGCGCGCTCGACTGCACCGGTTCGTTCTCCATGAAGCTCGAAGGTATCCGCGTCATCGACCTCTCGGTGTTTCTGCCGGGCCCGTATCTCACCCTGGCAATGGCCGACCATGGCGCTGAGGTCATCAAGATCGAAGCCCCCGGCGAGGGAGATCCCGGCCGGCACATCGGGCTTTCCGACGGGCCGAGCACGGTCTTCTTTCGCAATCTCAATCGCGGCAAGAACAGCGTCGTGCTCGACCTGAAGGATCGCGCTCAACGCGACGCCCTGCTCTCGCTTTGCGAGACGGCCGACGTCTTCGTCGAGTCATTCCGGCCGGGGACAGTGGACCGCCTCGGCGTCGGCTACGAGGCTGTGCGAGCGTGCAATCCACGCATTGTCTATTGCTCGATCAGCGCATTCGGGCAGGATGGCGATCTGCGCGGCCGGCCGGCGCACGATCTGGCCCTGGAAGCTGAAAGCGGTCTGCTCAGCATGACGCTGGGCAGTGACGAAAAGCCGGCGATGCCCGGCATTCCCGCCGCCGACGTTCTCGCCGGACTTCAGGGATTGTCCGGCGTCCTGATGGCTCTGCTGCGTCGCGAACAGACGGGAGTCGGCGACTACATCGACATCAGCATGCACGAGGTCATGGTCGGCGGGATGTTGAATATCCTGGGGCCTGCATTTGCGGAAAACCGCCAACCGATTCCGGCGCACGAACGCACGACCGGCGGCGCCGCCTTCTATCGCCCCTATGAAACGCTTGATGGCCGCTATCTCGTCCTCGCCGGGCAGGAGCCCAAATTCATTCACAACCTGCTCGGCGCGTTCGGTCGGCCGGATCTGGCCGAACCGTGCCTGCGCGGTCCAGGGCCGCATCAAAAGCCTGTCATGGACTTCCTCACCGCTGAATTCCGCAAGAAGACGCTGCCGGAATGGAACGCGTATCTTGCGACGATCGATGTCTGCTATGGCCGTGTCAACACCCTGCCTGAAGCTTTGGCGCACCCGAACCTGATCGCACGCGGGATGATCCGGCGCGATGAGCTGAACCGACGTCATATCGGTCCCCCCATCCGCTTCCGTCACGAGCCCGCCCAGCCCAATCTGCATGAACCTGGGTTGGGTGAGCACACGGCCGCATTCCTCAACGACATCCCAGCTTCGGAGTGACAGCATGCAAAGCTACGATCAGACCGGCCCCCAGCGCTACCGCGAAAGCTTTGGACGGTACTATGACGAATTCAACGTTGGCGATGTCTATGAGCACCGGCCCGGCCGCACCATTACCGAAAGCGACAACACCTGGTTCACCCTGATCACGATGAACACCCATCCCCTGCATTTCGACAAGGAATATGCCGCCAAGTCGGAGTTCAAGCGGCCGCTGGTCAATAGTTGCCTGACCCTGTCGATGGTGGTCGGCATGAGCGTCAGCGACATCAGCCAGAAAGCTGTCGGCAATCTCGGCTGGAACGACATCAAGCTGACGGCCCCCGTATTCGTCGGGGATACGATCTACGCAGAATCGGAGGTGCTCGCGAAGCGAGAATCGACCTCGCGGCCCGGACAAGGACTTGTCACGGTCCGCACAATCGGCAAAAAGGCTGACGGGACACAGTTCATCAGCTTCGAGCGCACCGCGCTGATCGCCAAGAGAGGTTATGGGATCGAAGATTGACACGAAGGCACGTCGCAGCGGCACGCCGAAAGGCAGGCCGCCGAGCCGTGCGCCGGCCAACGTCAAGTCCGACGAACCACTCTATCTCCAGGTTGTCCGTGCCTTGAAGGACGAGATCGTAAGCGGCGTCTATCCTGTGGGATCGCAGCTTCCGACCGAAGAGGAGCTGTGCGAACGATTCGCGGTCAGCCGCTACACGGTGCGGGAAGCCCTGAGACGACTGCGCGAGGACAATCTGGTCTCCTCGCGTCAAGGCGCTGGCACGACGGTCGTCCCTCCCCGACCCGCCGATTCCTTTGTCCACGAGGTCATGTCGATCAACGACCTCGTCGCCTTCGCGACCGGCGTGCGCTTCGCGATCGACACGATCGAAATGATCGAGATCGACGACAAGCTCGCCGCGCGGACCGGAATCGCAAGCGGCGAACATTGGCTTTCGGTGCGCGGCTTCCGCCACACCGAGGGCAGCGAACTTCCCGTATGCTGGACCGAGGTCTATATCAACAGAGAGTTTGCCGCGGTCGGCCGGCTATTGCAGCGCCACAGAGGGCCGATCTTCCATTTGATCGAAGATCTGTTCGGCCAAAGCATCGTCGAAGTTCACCAGGAGATCGCCGCGGCTTTGATTTCGCCCGCCCTGGCGAGCGGACTGAAAGTGAAAGCTGGAACGACGGCGCTCGAAGTGCAGCGTACCTACAAGTTGGCGACGGGAAAGATCGCGCAGGTCGCCATCAATACGCACCCGGCCTCGCGGTTCCGCCACTCGATGACGATGCGGCGCGTGAGGGGATGATTTGCGGCCAGATCTGCAACCTCAGAACGATCTTGGTGAGTTCCTAACCAAGCGCGGTGCGATCATCAGGGCGCAAACAAGAGCTCGCCGGTCGCCAGGTCTCGCCTCCACGCGCCACGAAAGACTTCACCGGAATTGCTGGATTCGAAGCGGCCCACGATGTAGGGACGCCAGTTGATCATGTAAGCCTGGAATCTCGGATCGTTCCGGGGAAAGGCTTGGTCGCAAGACGTGCCACGGCTATCAACGACGAATGTCTGCCCTTCCTGCACGCCTTTGATGGCTTCAATCACGCGTACTCTGATCAGAGGCGTCGATCTCCAGTCGTCGCCGTTGACCCATGGTGGCCTCAAGAGCTGAATCGGCTCGACGCGCGCGATGACCGGCTCGTCCCGGGCCCCCGCTGGCAGCGAGTCCAACAGGGTGCTCGTATGCCACTGCACGTGACGGCAGGCCATCGCGGGTTGGACCACGGCCAGCAGAGCCACAAATGAGAAAGCCGTTCGGATCATCATGCTCATCCTGGATGCTCTTTTGAGTCCCATGCGACCTTTTTATGTGTCGCACCGGCTACGGAATCATTGAGATTTTTCGGCTTTCCGGACGCTCCGGGACACGAAGTTTCGATAGATCCGGAATCGATACTGCAAGCATAAACAACTTATGGTAGTCTCACGCTACTTGAGAACTCGCGCTAGCTGAATTCGAGTAACGGCACAGCACCAAGAATTGGGAGCCCCGCGATCATGGCTGAACCGTTAAGGCCTCTGCTTGAAGCGCTATCCGCGGAGCCAGGGACGAAGAACTTTTCCGGTGAAATCCGCTCCGCCCAGGACCTTTTGAGTTCAGAAGCGCTGGCGAAGCTGGAAGCGCGTCATGCTGGCATTTTCGCGATCGTTTTAGTCGACGAGAAGATCGATGTCTCGGTATTTCAATACTTGAAGAGCGATTCCATCGCCAACGACACCGGACCAAATGTCTTCGCCCTTTACGAAGGGGCACCTAAGTCCCGAGTCGTTCGCGACGTCAAGATCGATGGACTAGGAGCAATTCGGACCGAGAGCCCGGTTGTTGCTTTCGCACGAAGCCTTTTTCCCAACAATCAAATCATCTTTCCCGGTGTGGTGATTGCTGAGCGCCTTACAGGCAAGGAGGCCGTGTTCGTCCCGCTCAATTCCGGGGTACAGGCTGATGTGACCGACCGTCTCAGAAAACTCTGGGGCCTCATCAATGACTCCTGGAAAGCTCGCACCAAGGACAAGCCATTTACTCGGGCGTTAGGCGAACTCCTGGCCCTAACATTACAGTTGTTTTTTTAGTGGTTTCTGAATCCATGGGCAACCATGATTCGAAGATCGTGGACGCAGGCAGCGTCGATTGAGGAGACGCTTGCGTTGTGGGCGGCGTCGCTTCGGGAGATCAAGAAGCGGATACGTCCGTTGTTCAG